>JAXHUC010000030.1:32137-55247 GCA_034189805.1 Cyanobacteriota bacterium | reverse complement strand
TCAACACCTATTGTTCTTGGCCTTCCCAGCAGGGGTTTAACTGTCACTTCGACCCCCACGAAGTCTTTATCCTCCAAATTGACGGTTATAAAGAGTGGTTCGTGTTTGAGGAAACCCTCGAGTACCCGCGCAAGCGCGACAAATCTCCCGATCTCGAACCCCCCAAATCGCCTTATCTCAACTGCACCCTCTCGCCGGGGGACGTTCTCTACATTCCCCGAGGACACTGGCACTACGCCATCGCCCGCGAGGCCCCATCCCTACACCTGACGTTGGGCCTTACCTGCCGCACGGGAATCGATTGGCTGACCTGGCTGGTGGAGAACTTACAAGACGATCCGGCATGGCGGCAAAACTTACCCTTAATTCTCGATGGCGATAAGGAACAATTCGATCGCCACTTGCAGCAGTTGAGCGATCGACTCATCGAAACTCTACAAGCGCAAACCCTCACCCAGCAGTTTAGCCGCACCTATCCCCTCAGCGGCGATCGCACTCCCGAAATCGCCCTCCCCACGCAAGCGGGATTCGACGTATTCGAGGCGGGACTCGACACCCGATTTCGCCCTCCCCTCTACCAACCCCTTCGCATCGAATCTCTCGATGATGGGGAATATCGGATTTATACTGCCGATACCCAAATTGAGCTTAAAGGACTGACGCGAGAGTGCGTCGAACATCTATTTTCCGGCGAATCCTTCACGGTTTGGAACCTGGCCGAATGGTTACCCGATCGCGATTTGGAAACAGAACTACTACCGCTGCTGTTGCGGCTGATTGAAGCGGGAATGCTGTTGGTGGTTGCGGATGATGACGCGGGGACGCGGTGATGAGGGGACGCGGAGAGAAGGGAGAATTTTGCATTTTTAATTTTTAATTTTGCATTCCCTCTCTCAGCCAATTGCGCGTGCCAAAACTCTGGCAAGCTCGTGCGGCAATCTCGGCAGAACGGGCGAGGGCTTCGGCAAAGTCGCACTCTAAAATATAGTGGCAAAATGCGCCGTGAAAAATATCCCCTGCCCCGAGGGTATCGACGGCTTGAATTTGGGAAACTTCAATTTGAAATCGTCGATTATCGCTGAGGGCTTGAATCGGACGATCGCCGTAGGTAATGGCAATATTGGGAATGCCGAAATTTTGCAACTCGGCAATCACCCGATCGCATTGTCGATCGTTCTCGAGTTCGGTCTCTTTCGGACAGTTGGGTGGGAAAAAGTTTGCCGAACAAATGGCATAATCGGCGAAGCGTAATACCCGATCGAATTGAGGTTTCCAACTTCCTCCATCTATAACCACCGGAATTTCCCGCGTTTTGGCTTCTCGGGCGATCGCCTCGCTCAGTTCCATTTGATGCCCGTCGATTAGGAGAATATCGATATTTTCCAATACATACTTTTGCTTATTTTTCAAGTATGAATGGGTTGTAATTTTTGCTTTGGTGGTATTAGTAGAAATCACCGCTCGCTCCCCAGTAGATTGGGTGACGACGATCGAGGAAACCGTGGGCGGATCGGGAAAATCCGGTTGCAAATCGGCAATTTCTACCCCGCAGTTTGCCAAATCCGATCGAATCAATTCCGAGATTGGGTGAGCGCCCAAGACTCCCATCACCGTCCCCCGATTTCCCAGGGCAGAAAACGCTACCGATGCGTTGGTGGCAGGCCCTCCGGCTGCTATAGTGCGATCGGATGCCACCGCTTTTTGGTTGGCGCTGGGAAACTCTTCCACCCGATAGACCAAATCGAGGGTAATCGCCCCGACAAATAAACCCGTTTTCATCCGTTTTCCGTCATGCAAGAGAACGCTGCTGGTTCGTCATCCGGTTCGTTATACATCGTGGGAACCCCGATCGGCAATCTCGAAGATATCACCTTTCGGGCGGTGCGGGTGCTGCAAGAAGTCGATGCGATCGCCGCCGAAGATACCCGCCATACCGGCAAACTCCTCAAACACTTCCAGATTGCCACGCCGCAGATTGCCTATCACGATCGCAACCGCAGCCAGCGAATTCCCCAACTCATCGATCGCCTCTTAACTGGGGAAAGTCTTGCCCTAGTTACCGATGCCGGGATGCCGGGGATTTCCGATCCCGGTTACGAACTCGTCAAAGCCTGCGCTGCCGCCGGAATCGCGACGGTTCCCATTCCCGGTGCCAGTGCCGGGATTACGGCGTTGAGTGCCTCGGGGATTGCCAGCGATCGCTTTTTCTTCGAGGGTTTTTTGCCGACGAAACCCAAAACCCGTTCCTCGCGACTCGAAGTACTCCAATCCCAAACCTGCACTCTGATTTTATACGAAGCCCCCCACCGCTTGCGCCAAACCCTAGCCGATTTAGCCGAAAAACTCGGTAGAGATCGCCCTCTTACCATCGCGCGGGAGTTAACCAAACTCTACGAAGAATTTTGGCGGGGAACTCTAGAAGAGGCGATCGCCTACTATACCCAGAAAGCCCCCCAAGGCGAGTTTACCCTAGTGGTGGCAGGGGCAACCGAGACCTTACCCACCCTCTCCCAAACGGCGATCGTCGAAGAGTTGAAAACCTTGATGAACCAAGGCATTTCCCGCTCCCAAGCCAGCCGCCAACTCGCCCACCAAACCGCCCACTCCCGCCGGGAACTCTACGAAATTGCCCTGGCAATCGAAATGTAGCATTCGTTCTCCCCTCGCTTCCTCATCTCCCTCATCTTCCCCAGCTTCCCCATCCCCCATTCCCTGGTATCCAATGATGCAGAAGTACCAACACAACCGCAACAAGTCTTAAGTCAATTCGATCGAGCGGGTCTGGTTCCAAAAGGTTGCGTTAGCCTAGTTTAGGCTTGTGATCGAGCTGCCTGGATGGGGTTGGGAATCATGAGTTTTCCCTGTTCCCCGTTCCCCAATCTCTTGACCTCAATTTGGAGCCAAATATCGAAATCTAACCACAAACCGAATGAAACAACCGAACTCAAAGCCCAAATTCAGTCCGATGTTTTGTTTTCGCGCGGACTGGCAGCGTTCTCGCGACTTTGACGAACGTACCGCGCCCGAGTGGTTCTGCGTCCGAACCAACTGGCAGGGCTACGGAATTTCCACCGTCCCCTGGATTGCCGACGTAGCCAGGGAATTGGGGTTGTTGCCCGTGGAGAATACCCCGGAAGGGTGGATTGCTTATTTAGAGAGTTTGGGGTTGCAAGAGGTCATTTAAATTTCCTGCGAGGAGTTGTTTGAAGAGCGATTGTATTCGTAGCGGGTGACAAGTGCGATCGATAAAAAAATATCCAAGGGGTCGATAACAACTCCTCGGATATATGAATGTGTATATTTCGCTTTGGATCTCTCGATCCAAAGGTTGAAGCGGATTACTTCACAGACACCTTAGCGCCAGCTTCTTCAAGCTGCTTCTTGGCATCTTCGGCTGCATCCTTGGCGATACCTTCTTTGATGGCTTTGGGTGCACCTTCGACCATTTCTTTGGCTTCTTTCAAGCCCAAACCTGTCAGAGCGCGCACCACTTTGAGAACGGCAATCTTTTTGTCGGCGGGGAACTCTTCGAGCACCACGTCGAATTCCGTTTTCTCTTCTTCGGGTTCGGCAGCAGCCGCACCACCACCCGCAGCCATGCCGGGGGCCATCATCATCATTCCACCACCGCTAGAAGCGGAGGCATCCACGCCAAAAGCTTCTTCAATTTGCTTGACGAGTTCGGAGGCTTCGAGCAGGGAGATGCTTTTCAAGCTTTCTAAGATTTCGTCGGTTTTAGCGGACATAATTTAACTCCTGGATTGAGAACAAATGAATTGAGAATTACTTGAGAATGAATTGAGTTCGATCGATAAACCATCGAACGGAAGCTGGCAATTAAGCGGCTTCGTCTTTTTCGGAAACGGCTTTGACGGCGCGCACCAGTGAAGCGGGAACTTCCTTGATACCCACGGCCAGCTTGGTGGGAACGGCTTTGGTTCCCACGGCCAGTTTGGTGGGGATAGAATTAATCGCACCGGCAATGCGGGCAATGAGTTCCTCTTTGGTGGGCAGGTCGGTAATTGCCTTCAGGTCATCGACGCTGAGGGCTTTTCCTTCCATCACTCCACCGCGAAGTTCGGTTTTCTTCGCCGCTTTTTGGAACGCTTGGTAGGCTTTAATCGCCCCACCGAGGTCGTCCTGGACGAAAATAAACGCCGAACTGCCACTAAGAAACTCCTGCATGGGTTCCCAGTCGGTATCGCCTTCAATGGCTTTACCCATCAGCGTGTTTTTGGTTACCGTGCAAGTGGCTCCCTTTTCACGCAATTGACCGCGCAGATCGGTAATTTCAGCAACGGACAAGCCTTTGTAGTCGATGACAAAGGTCAGTTGGGATTCACTCAAGGATTGTTTGAGCGATGCGACGATTTCCTTCTTGTTTTCTAGGGTTCTACCCAAACGGATTTCACCTCCTTAACACATTACAAATGGGACTTTTCCTTTGAACGTTTTCTAGATTTGGCTCGATCGCCATCGAGACTTTTCCGAAAACGGTGGGTTGGGAAAAATTGAGGATGTTTTATTTCTCGTTTCCCTCCGCCCCTCCCCAACGAGAAATTCCTTTAGCTAAACCCCCAAAACCCTTAACTAAAAACCCCGACTGCAAGCCGGGGTAGTACTAGATTTCTAAAGACTTCCACCTAACGAAAATGGCAGACAACTCCAGAAATATCGAGCATTGACCTCGGCAGGCGATTAAGCCTTCGCACCTGCTGTCTTTGGCTTTGCGTATTAAATTGTCAATTCGATGTTTGAGTCTTGGCGCTCTCCTGAAATTTCTAGGGGATTCGGGTTCGATAACCGGACAATTGATAGATTTAGGCGGCTTCGTTGAGTGTCATATCTCGCAGGCTACCGATCTCAATCTCGATCGAGGGTCCCATGGTCGAAGAAACGTACAAACTGCGCCAGTAACGACCTTTTGCCCCGGAAGGACGGTTGCGATCGATACACTCTTGCAGGGCTTTGAGGTTGGCGAGCAGGTCGTCAACGGGAAATTCGACTTTCCCGAACATCACGTGCACGATACCAGTACGATCGGCCCGAAATTCGAGTTTCCCGGCTTTAAATTCGTCGATGGCTTGACCCAAATCGAAGGTTACCGTTCCTCCCTTGGGAGAGGGCATCAACCCTTTCGGACCGAGGAGACGACCGAGTTTTGCCACCTGGGGCATCATGTCGGGAGTGGCGATGAGCAAGTCGAAGTCCATCCGACCTTTTTGGATTTCGCCGATTAATTCTTCCGAACCGACCACTTCCGCACCGGCTTCTGAGGCTTCGGTCACTTTTTCCCCTCGGGCGATGACTGCCACCCGCACGGTTTGTCCCGTTCCTTTGGGCAGCGCGACGGTGGTGCGCAACTGCTGGTCGGTATATTTGGGATCGATTCCCAACCGGATGTGAGCTTCGGCCGCTTCGGGAAATTTGGCTGTGGCTGTCTCTTTAAGCAAAGTGAGGGCGGCTTCGGGTTCGTAGGGACGCTCCTCGACTTTCTTATAAAGTTCTTGTAAGCGGCGTGAGATTTTTTTGGGCATATATCTTTTTCGGGGTCGCTAGCGAAGCTGAAGCCTCTCCCCCTTTCAAATAGTTTATCGATCGCGCTTGGGTTCGGTGGAACGGTATTTTTTTTACTCCACCCGCACCTAGTCGGAAACTTTAATCCCCATATTCCGGGCAGTTCCTTCAATGATATTCATCGCGGCATCAATGTCGTTGGCATTGAGGTCGGGCATTTTGGTTTGCGCGATGTCTTTGAGCTGGTCTCGCGTAATCGAACCGACAATCGTCCGATTGGGTTCTCCAGACCCTTTGTCCACTCCTGCGGCTTTTTTGATTAGAACCGAGGCGGGTGGCGTTTTGAGGATGAAGGTAAAGCTTCGGTCTTCATAAACCGAAATTTCCACCGGGACGATCGTCCCTGCTTGGTCGGCAGTTTTGGCGTTATATTCTTTGCAGAACATCATAATGTTAACGCCATGCTGACCCAATGCCGGGCCAATCGGTGGGGCGGGGTTAGCTTTTCCGGCCGGAATGGCTAACTTAATCAGGGCAACAACTTTTTTGGCCATCTACTTTTTTGCCATCGATTCGGTGATGCTCTCTTGACGCTCGCTTTTTGGGGGTCGCGCCAGGTGTAAGACTGTTTAGTAGAGTCTTTTAGAGAACTTTGATTTGTGGGTTTGAGACTTTTGGAGTGTTTGGCGTTTCGGTGGCAGAATATTTTAGACGATCGCAATTTACTTTGAGAAAAAAAGCAGCGATCGCCATCAATTCCGAGAACGAAACTCAAAATACCAATGGTCTAGAAAGATGCAACTCGAGAACTGCCAGATTTATCGATCGCGAGCGTGACGATCGTCGAGATTCTTACAGGAAAGATAGAGCTTTAGTTTGTCCCTAAAGTCGATACTTTACCGGCGAAATCGACAACCCGTTCGGACATCGATTTTGGCATTTCTTCAGTGCGATTTCCTTGCCAGTTTTCGATCCTAACACCTCTTTGACGCGAACGCAATATTGCCCGTGTGGCTTGTATTGACTGCTTCGATGTCCGAAATACCAATTAGCCTTGTTTTTCTACTTGATTGAATTCAAGTTCGACGGGGGTATCCCGTCCGAAAATTGACAGCAGGGCTTTGAGTTTGCTGCGTTCGGGGCTGACTTCAATCACTTCACCTTCAAAATCTTTAAACGGCCCGGACAGCACTAAGATCTTATCGCCAGCGGCCATATCGATCTTGATGGTGGGTTCTTGTTCGCTCGTCTGTTTGAAGATGCGCTCGACTTCCGGCGGACTCAGGGGAACGGGTTTAACGTGTCCGCGTCCGCGTCCGTATCGGCGCGTTTGTTCTGCCCCGACGAAGTTAATGACGTTGGGGGTATTTTTGACCACCTGCCACACATCGTCATCCATCGCCATTTTGATGAGTACGTAGCCGGGGAATACTTTTTCGTCGGTATGTTGGCGGCTGCCGTCTTTGCGAATTTTGACGGCTGGCGTTTGCGGAATCTCGATCTGAAAAATGCGATCGGCCACGTCAAGCGTGTGACTGCGCTGTTCTAAGTTGGCTTTAACTCGCTTTTCGCAGCCGGACGCAACTTGAACCGCATACCAGTGACTTTTGAGTGGGGGGGATTCCGATACGTCTGCCTCGGCTTCTCTAATTTCGTCTGAACGATCTAACGAAGACATGGGGAGCAATCAATTTGAATAAAAACTTTAACCGAAGACCTGAATCGAAGCCCAATTAAAGAGCTTATCGATAAAATAAATCATGAATGCAAGGAGACTGACCATCAATAACACGGCTGCCGATTCGCTAATCACCTGTTGGCGAGAAGGCCAAACAACCTTGGTCAGTTCTTCTTGAGTTCCTTGAAAAAATTTTGCCAGCTCGAATCCATCGCCGTTTTCTTTGAGTTCGGCTTCATTTTTTTTTGCCACTACTTGCTAACCTCTTTTGACACAACTAGAACGCTTTTGAGTTTGACAGATTCGAGGAACTCCAGAAGAACTTTAATTTTGCCCTCTTGCAAGTGACGGACAAAATTTGAGATCTCCTTCAAGGCTTCAGGTTGCTTTCGTCGAACCTGCCACCTCGATCGTCTTGATACCCAAGCCCATTAACTCGAATTACAGACAATAATCACAGACAATTATACCCGAAAGTTCGTAGGTGTTTTTTTCAAAAACATTATGCCGAACGGCTTTCGGGTATGAAGATTTTAGATTGTCTGGTTAAGACTCAACGCGCCCTGGAGGACTCGAACCCCCGACATCGGGTTTTGGAGACCCGCGTTCTACCAACTGAACTAAGAGCGCACGAGTAGAAGATGTCTGCGTTTGCGCGTTTACTTCTTCCTCAATAGTCTATCACAACGGCGCACCCGACAACGACGGGAATTGAAACTTCTCGATCGTGCCATTGCTATTGGGTCATTGCCATTCTGCCATTGCCATCGAGCGTTGCCAAGCGACTCAATGGAAAGAGAGGGGGACACGCGACTCACCCTCTTTCCCGAAGTTCGAGCGATAATCGCGCTGCACTAGAGCGGTCGATCGAAACGCTGTTTCAGACGAGTTGCCTTACCGATACGATCGCGCAGGTAGTACAGCTTCGCCCGACGCGCTTTACCCCGTCTGAGGACTTTAATGTAGGCAATTCGGGGAGAATGGAGCAAGAAAACTCGCTCGACTCCCACACCTTGGAAGATGCGGCGGACGGTAACGGTTTCGCCAATGCCACCGTTGCGCATGGCAATCACCGTACCTTCATAGGGTTGAGTGCGTTCTTTACCGCCCTCTTGAATGATGACACCCACTTTTACGGTGTCACCCACGTAAATCGTCGGAATGTCCGACTTGATAAATTCCGCTTCGATCGAGCGGATCGTTTCCTGTGCGTTCACGATCGGTTTTCAATAACTTGCAGCCTCTTATCTTAGCTTGAAATCGATCGCCCGGTCTACCGATCGCTCGCCTTTTTCTCGGGCGGCAATTCGGTCTGTCGGAGGTTTCTCGATCGGACTTCAGCACGCAACCTATTGCAGACAGTAGGCGAGATTTCCCGGCTCTTCCCCGTAACCGTGGGAGATGAAACCCGGTGCGGGGTAAACGATGGGGACCCAAACCCGACCCTCGGGACCGCGAATTTTTACCAAGCTTTCGAGCTGAACTTCTTCGTTGAAACCCACTCCACCCACGCGATCGGCAAACGGACTCGGAGCGCGGCGAACGGCTAAACCCTCTTCTTCGATCGCGCGACGGCAGAAATTCTCGGCAATGACTTCTTCCACCACCAGCGTACCGGGTTGTTCGCCCGGAACCACGCTGCGATCGATAATCGTGCCATCGCGTCGATTCCCCGGTAGAGTGCCAAATTCTTCAACGGGAGCCTGGAGGGTAGCTGCGGGGACGGAACAATACACCAAATTGCTCGTGCCGCCAGAGAATCCATTGGAAATATATCCGCGCACCGGAGCGACGATTTCGATCCAATTTTGACCGTCTTCGCCCAAGATATTGACAAAATCCGGGGCGAGGGTCACTTGCTGGTTGACGGAGAGTCCGCCAATGGCGCGGGAGAAGGGGTTCGGTTCCTCGTAAATTACCAACCCATCGAGACGCTCGCGAAAGACTTGACGACAAAGGGTCTCGGCAGCTTGGGCGGTTTCGATCGCATCCGTTCGATTTTCTGAAGCGACGGCCCGCATTCGATGCCACGAGAGCAACACAGTTAAAACGATCGCCGGAAATGCCAACATTCCGAGGACAACAGACAGACGGCTCGGCTTAGGGGTCGATCGACGACCAGAACTGACGGGTTTCATCGAACTCATTCCTCCTCAAAGATCGCTCTTTTTCCTGAAAAACCGGGGCGATCGGTATTTTGCAGTGAGATTTTGCCGTACAAGTATACCATCGGCTTTAACGTCGATCGAGCTGACGCGGAAACGGGGTCTCCACGAAGGTACGACCCCGAACCGATCGAACCCGCAGCGATGCAATTTGGCGGCGATCGCTAGACTTGACTGAAGACCTCAGCCGCTGCCGCTACTCCCGCCCCGGCAGTGAAGCTACTCGATTCCAACTCTTGTAGAGTGGCCTCGAGAGCGGCGATCGCGCAGAGGATATCCCGATCGCTGACAAAACCCAAGTGACCGATCCGAAAGATTTTTCCTTTAAGGCCATCTTGTCCGCCCGCCAAAGCAATATCGAATTGCTTGCGCATGACCGCTCGGACTTTTTCGGCTTCCACTTGCAGCGGGGCGACAGCAGTCACCGCCGGACTGGCGCATTCATCCGCCCCCAGCAACGGCAGACCTAACGCTTTGATAGCCGCTCGCGTTGCCGCTCTCATCCGGTGATGTCGGGCGAAGATATTTTCGAGACCCTCGTCTTTCATCATCCGCAGAGTGGCGCGCAAGGCAAAAAAGAGGTTCACTGGTGGGGTAAAGGGATTGCTATTTTTGGCTGCTGTTTTGCTATATTTGCCCAAATCCAGGTAGTAGCGCGGTAGGGTGGCTGTCTTATAGGCTTCCCAAGCTTTAGGGCCAACGCAAACAAATCCCAGACCTGGCGGAATCATATATCCTTTCTGAGATCCCGAAGCCACGACATCCAAACCCCATTCATCGATCGGCACGCTGCACGCCCCCAAACTGGTGACGGCATCGACGATAATCAGCGCCTCACCATGAGCTTTCACGTAGCGGTTAATGGTTTCGAGGTCGTTTAGGACTCCGGTAGAGGTTTCGCTATGGGTGAGAATAACACCTTTAATGGTTTTGTCGGTATCGGCTTCGAGTTGCGCGCGAAACGCTTCGGGATCGAGGGGTTGTCCCCATTCAGCTTCGATAACATCGACGTTTAACCCATACGCACGGGCTACTTCAACCCAGCGCTGGCCGAACTTACCATTACTTCCGGCGATTACCCGATCGCCAGCACTGAAAAAATTGATAATGCCCGCTTCCATCGCGCCCGTTCCGCTGGCAGTCAGAATCAATACGTCATTTTGGGTTTGGTGAAGCCACTTAAGACCTTCTGTGACTTCCGCCATAATTTTAGTAAACCCATCGCTGCGGTGGCCGATGGGGTGTTTGGATAATTCGAGTAAGGCTTGTTCCGGCACCGGAGTTGGGCCGGGAATCATCAACATTTGTTTGTCTTCCATCAGTTCGTCCTAATTCGACATCGGACTGGGGAGTTACCTACGCACCACCATCCGCAATTTTATTTACCCATGCAGATCCCTCGAGCGCGTCAATCTTAATAGGCTCTTAACAGGTCGTAGATATTCTAGAAAAGGTCTAAGAATTGAATAAAAATCCCGCCTAACGATGAATTAACGTTAGCTCGGGATAAGATCGTTTATGGTTCGGGTGAGGAATGGGAAACCCTACAAGTGTCTGTTTTTGAGTCAGGCGCGAATGCGATCGGGGGAGGCTGGCGTTGCTGGGGGCGCAAAACCCTAGAAATTTCGTTGACCCCTGATGAGCTGAGTCCAGACTCGACGATGCGATCGCATCTCATCTATTGTGAAGAGCATTCTCTTGTCAGGAATGGGGAAGGGGAAATGGAAAATACTATTTTTGATGGTGTAAATTTTGATGGTGTAGACGCACGGCAGATCGGCACCATAACATCTCAATAGAATAACTTAGGGAATTCGTCTGTCGAGTTCCCTTATCTATCCCTTTTCGAAAGGTATTCTCAGCTTGAAAATTTCCCAGTCTCTTTACCCTTTCATCGATGGGTGACGAATCGGAAATATCCTTCAAGCGGGTGGTTGGGGGTCTCGAACCATGACGTTTGCGCTAGATTCTCGTTCGAGCGGACGATGGGTAGACCAGCGAGACTCAACGGGAATATTGCCCCAACGACAGCTTTCTTCGAGTCGCTTTTGCTGGGCGAAAGCTTTCCGGAGCGTGGCAATTAATTGATTGGTTTGCTCTCTTTGAGTTGGATGCTGACTCAGAGCAAACAAGGTTTGACGTTCGAGTAATTGGAGCAAGAGTTCGTAGTGAACGTGAGATGGCAGGGGAATCGGGTTCATAGAAACTGAGTAACCTCCAACAAATATTGACAAGCACATTTCAAACGAGTCGAGCCGCAAGATTGCCAGCGACTTGGGCGAACCCATTGACTTCCCGTAGTTACCTCCAGTTGAGGGAGCCATATTGGACGTGCCCCAAAAGACGGATTAGAACTTGAAGCACGGGATCGTGACGATATATTCTTCATTTTAGTCCGTGGCTCCTCAATGTGGCGAACGATACACTCGCCGAGCCATGAAGGATTTGAGAGTTTGCGGCGGGGTTTTGGGTGCGATTTTAGACGGAGGAATTTGCAAATAACGACGAGATGGCCGTTGCGGGATCGGGCTGTTTGACCAAGGATTCGCCGATTAACACGGCATTAGCCCCCGCACTGGCAACGCGCTTTAAGTCCTCTGTCGCGTGCAATCCGGACTCGCTGACCGCGAGGATATTTCGCTCTTGCAAGAGGGTGCGACGCTCTTGCAATAAATCGCAAGTGGTGGATAAATCTACGGAAAAGTCTTCGAGGTTGCGATTGTTAATTCCCACCAGGGTCAAGCCTTCGAGGGGTAAAACCCGATCGAATTCAGCGAGCGTATGGACTTCAACTAAGGCGGCCATTCCCAGAGTATTGGCAATTTTGATAAAGTATTGCAAATCTCTATCGCTCAAAATGGCGGCAATCAGCAGTACGGCATCGGCTCCGACCGATCGCGCTTGATAGATTTGGTAGGGATATATGATGAATTCCTTACAAAGGATGGGAAGATCGACTTCTTCTCGAATTTGTTTGAGGTAGTCGAAACTGCCTTGAAAGAATTTACGATCGGTCAGCACGGAAAGACAACTGGCTCCTCCCGTTTGATACGATCGGGCGATCGCCACCGGGTCGAAATCCTCTCGAATCACACCTTTACTCGGCGACGCTTTTTTCACTTCTGCAATTAAAGCTGGTTGCGTTTTTCCCTCGCGCAGAGCCGCAACGAAATCGCGTACGGGGGGTGCTGTGGGTAGGCGACGGGCCAAGTCTTTCAACGAGAGTCCTTCGCGCATTCGATTGACTTCAACTTCTTTGTGCCAAACGATTTCTTCGAGAATGTGATGGGGCTTTTCCTCGGGTACGGCCACCCGATATTCGCAGGTATCGACGGTAATTGCAGAATTAGACAAATGGCGACGAATTTGCATAGTCGAGCAATAGCTTGAAGGGTTAGGAGCACCGGACCGAGACACCCGAAGATCGACGTGACTCGGGTCTCGCGGGTACACAGTAGCTTACCATCCCCACAAGCGATCGACGGGTAAAACGATTGAATTTTCTCGAGTACGGAGAGAGGGAGATTCGAACTCCCGGAAGCTTTCACTTCATCCGATTTCAAGTCGGACGCAATCGACCACTCTGCCATCTCTCCAGGCTGCATGTTTTATCTTAACCCAACACGCTCGATCGTAGGGAATGGGGAGCGGAGAGCTGGGGAGGCTGGGAGAGCAGGGGGAGCTTCGGGGGCTTCGGGAGCTTCGGGGGCTTCGGGAGTAAAATTCTCCCGTTTCTCCCCCTGCCCCCATTTCCCCCCTTTCTCTCATCACGCTAACCCCGATCGCCATAAAGTATCTTCTCATCGGCAATCCGACCGCTAGCATCAACCCAAGCGAGGGAAATCTGGGAGATGGTAGTATCTGTCATCGAAACGAGGGTGAAACTTCGCCATTTGCCATCTTTTGCCGTTCGCGGCACTCTTGCGGAATTTAAGTAAATGGTGCCACGATCGATATCGATCGTGCGACGCTGTTGGGTTTTGGTGTGGCGGAGGTTATGGTGCATGTGACCGAACGTCACCAGGGGAATGGTTTTTCCAATTTCGCGCACTCGGGTAATCGCCGCTTCAAAATCGGGATCGCCATGGTCGCCGCCAATGGGTTCCCAGTCTTTGCCGCAGGGGTCTTCAGGTAAATCGCCCAATCCCGTCGGTCCGTTGTGACCTAAAAAAATGATTCGATCGTAGGTGGCATCTTTGGCTGCCGAAACGATCCGTTCGATGGAGTCTTCTAAATCTGTTACCCCGAACCACTCTCGATAGAAGTCTCGGTATCTCTTCCAAGTCGAACCTCCCCAGCTAAAGGGACGGCTACCCACAACGCTCAGTTGCAGTTCGGGAAAATCGAGGGCGCGATATCCCACTCGAACGTCTTCGAGAAGGTCGAGCTGTTCTTGCAACCAATCTTCTTGAGGACGTTGGTAAGGGCATCTTTTGCGACCCCAGGGGGTGGCCGTGTACCAGGCATCGTGATTGCCGAAAATGGTGGCTTTGGGTAAGTCGAGCTGGGAAATCGTGCGGACGACGGAGACGGATTCGTTGCCGAAGTCGCCTACGAACAAGACTAGATCGACTCCGAGGTTTTTCAGGGCGCTTGCGTCGGTTTCGTCCCATCGATCGTGAACGTCACCCACCACGGCAATTTGAATGGGCCGCTCGCGAGGGTTCTCAGGGCTACTCATGGTTTAACAATATCTCTGGGGTTTAAAGGGCGGGTAAGGGGCTTACAAGTGTAGGTTTTTTAGATTCCGGTGGATTTGAGCTGGGGGAGCAATTTTGAAAAGCATTCCCTTGATAGGGGGCAAGGGGTCGATCGGGGTTTGGCGATTTCGTGGGTGCGAACTCCGTGCGAAGCTAGCGTGTATCTAAAAATCGATCGCGATCGGCTGGGGAAGGGAAAGGGGGAACGGAAAGGAATTTTGGAGAATTTGCGATTTGCGACAAGATCTAGTCTAAACGCACAACCCCTTAACTCAGGGCGAAGATTGTCGATCGGAAGTTGCGGAAGACCCGATGCAATCGTTAATGGCATCGCTCGCACGGACAACACACTTTCTACCTTGATATTCCATCTCGATCGACCTCCAAAATCTAATCCAAAATCTGGCCAATCCGAAATCTGGAGGTCGAGTTGAAACTGACTACTCGCCCGGACCGCAGTAGCTGTTAACATTTCCAGCGAGTCGATCGGCATCTTGGGCGGTTTGAGTGACGGAAATTCCCACTTCTCGGACGCTAGAAACGGCTTGTGCGAGCTGTTCTCGACCCGCTTGAGTAAAATCGGCTTCCTTGGCGAGGGTCAGCGCCTGACCGAGTTGGCGAAAATCAACCGAAAGTTTGCGATAGACCTGGATAAAGTTACCGCGATATTGCCGCAGGTTCGGATCGCTCAGTTCTGCGTCTCCGAGTTTGAGGGTAATTCCTTCTAGTTCGCTGGCAAGTTGATGGGTCGCGATTTCATCTTTGGCTTGAAAGGCGAGAACTTTAGCGTGACCTTCATTGAGGATTTCATTGAGCCGATTGCATTGAGCCACTTGTTTGGCGGCCAGAACGTAACGGGATGCAAAAAACGTGATACCCGCACTGGCAAACAGCAGGGCGATCGTAATACTCAGTCGAGCAACTTTAAAGGGGTTTTGGGATTTAGAAGTCATTCACTCTCACTCCACGTAATTAGCCCAAGATCGTCTCGAGGGCGTTTGACCGATCGAATTCGATCGCGATAAACCGGGATTTAGTCTGGGTTCGATGACTAAATCGCAGTCAAGCCTGAAAAATAGTTACGCTTTTGTAAAATTAGATACAGCAGATAAAAATAATATGCTAACTTTAAAAAGTAACGCTACAGACTCGATTCTCAAATGAATAAGAACCGCAGACAACTTGCCCAACAGGCCGCAGCTACTCATCGTGCCGCCCTCAAAAAATCTCTAGAACATCGCTTAGAAGTCGCTAGAGCCAGAGGCGATGAAAAATTAATTCGTCAGCTAGAGCAAGAAGCCGACTACTTAGGATAGGCATAAAGTTAAGGGTGAATCAACACGACAAGAGGGTACTTTCTCCCTCTTGTTTTTTTATGTTCGGCTCGCACCCGTCTACATTTATATGTTTCCTTTTCTCCAATATATCCCCATGTCTGAGGAAGCGACATCTGTTCAGGTGGGTGTTTCTCGAAAGATTCACCGATCGCACATCGTTCTCGGGACAATTTGGGGGAAAATAAAACCCGACGTTAGGCTGTGAAGTCGATGGAACCCTTAACCTCTCGGATGCAGGCGGTACAGTCGCCGATTATTCCCATCGTGGGAGAACTGATTCGCCGCCATCGAGGGACGATTTCCCTCGGGCAGGGTGTCGTGTACTATCCACCGCCTCCAGAAGCCATCGAACGGTTGTCGGAGTTCCTCGCCGATTCGAGCCATCATTTATATGGCTCGGTGGTTGGCATTCCTCCCTTAATCGATGCGATCGCCGCCAAATTGCGATCGGAGAACGGCATTTCCCTCGACAATCGCCACATCGTCGTCACTGCCGGTAGCAACATGGCATTTACGAATGCAGTACTGGCGATTACCCAACCCGGAGATGAAATTATTCTCCCCACTCCCTACTATTTCAATCACGAAATGGCGATCGCTATGGCTAGTTGTCGCCCGGTACTCGTTCCCACCGACGATCGCTACCAACTGCGTCTGGAGGAAATCGAACGGGCAATATCCGATAAAACGCGGGCTGTAGTGACCATTTCCCCCAACAATCCCACCGGGGCGGTTTATTCCAAGGCGACCTTACGCCATGTCAATCGCATTTGTCACGAACGCGGCATCTATCATATCAGCGATGAAGCCTATGAATACTTTACCTACGACGACGCGCGCCACATCTCCCCCGCTTCCTTCCCCGACAGTTGCGATCGCACTATTTCTCTCTACAGCCTCTCGAAAGCCTACGGTTTTGCCAGTTGGCGCATCGGTTATATGGTATTGCCATCCCACCTCCTCGATGCGGTGAAAAAAATTCAGGATACGATTCTCATTTGTCCCCCTGTCGTCTCTCAGTATGCGGCGTTGGGGGCGCTGCAAGTAGGGGCGAGTTATTGCAAAGGGCATTTAGAAACGATCGCCTCAATTCGGCAAGTCGTCCTCAAAGCCTTGCAACCCCTCGAAGGTTTATGTACGATCGCCCCAGCCCAAGGTGCATTTTACGTTTTTCTGAAGGTCCATACTCAATTAGACGCACTGGAGTTAGTCGAACGGTTGATTCGCGATTATCGAGTCGCTGTCATTCCTGGTACGACGTTTGGGATGGAGGAAGGGTGCTACATCCGAGTCGCCTATGGCGCGTTGAAACCGGAAACAGTTGCCGAAGGAATCGATCGATTGGTTCGAGGGTTGAAGGAGATTTTAGGATGACGGGGAATGGCGGGTACGTTTGAAATTATTCAATGGTGTCTGGCAATTCTAACTGGCATTTTCGCGATTGTCGGTATGGTTGTTGCGGTTACCGATGGGGCGATCGGTCCGGTTATCCTATTTTCCCTGGCGTTGGCGATCGTCTTGCCGCCATTGCAACCGTTTATCGATGAAAAACTTCCTTTTTTAAAACCCAAACCACTAAAGTTATTTTTGTGTATATTATTGGCGGCGATCGCACCTCTCTCATTGGGAAATATTCTCTCGAATCTTGGGGAGGTTCGTTTGTGTGCGTTGCCCGAGTCGGGACGCTGTATTGAAGATATTCGGATGTTTCCGCGCAATACTTCGACGCTTTATCTGAGTGCGACTCCTGGCAATATCGCAGATGGAACGGCTGTAAACCTCGAACTTACCTACGCGCCAGAACCGGGTGAATTCTCAAGCGTAAGTACCCAAACTTCCACACTCCAAGTGCAAAATGAAACCGCTCAAATCGAACTGCCAATCGAAGCTTTAAATATCGGAACCTACGTTCTTAAATTAGGGTCTCAAACCGATCGATTCTCAACTGTCGAACTCGAATTTACCGTTTGGGATTCTTCGGAAACGATCGATGATCTTCAATCTCTCGAACCTTCGACAGCAAAACTCGATAATCTGCAAATTTGCGATCGACTTGAAGAACCCCTCGACATCGACTTTGAAGTGATAGAATGCCAGGAGGACAAATCGGTATTTCCTTCTCGTATGAAAGCGGCGATCGCCTATCTCGATCTCCAGTCTGAAGAAGGCGAAGAAAAACCAATTCAAGTCTCGTTTATTTGGCGCTATCTTCCCCAAACCGGAGAAGCGGTAGAAGTTAGAGAAACAAAGTCGATCGACAATCCGGTCGGTTCGATTTCCTATATCCTCGCCAGTGAAGATGGATTCGCTCAAGGCAACTACGAACTCATGATTTATCTAGAAGCGCAAAATGCCCGACCGATTTTTCGATCGTTTTCAGTCAACGAGTAAGTGGCGTGGCGATCGCCTAATTTTCCCGCAAGCATTCGGGTGACTGGAAAACTCATTCCCCATTCCCCATTCCCCGTTCCCCGTTCCCCACCTTCACCGGAAACTGTTTGATTCCAAACTGACGTTAAAGAAACAAAGATATTTCCGCCAGTACCTATTTCTCGATAAGATAAACCCACGCGCCGATCGACTCTGCGATCGCAAAAAATAAGCGCATCTTTTCCCTCGCGATCCCTTCACCAGCAACTCTCGTGGAAACTCGACCCGAAATTGACATCGCCCCCTATATCGATCACTCTCTCCTCAACTCCATGGCAACGGCAAAACACGTCGAACAATGGTGTGCCGAAGCCGATCGATTTGGATTCGCCGCCGTATGTATCTATCCGACTTACGTCCGTCTAGCCGCCGAATTCCTCCACGGGAAATCCCCCAAAGTCTCTACAGTGATTGGCTTTCCCACCGGAGCAACCACCTCGGCAACCAAACTTTACGAAGCGATCGAAGCGGTGGAAAACGGGGCCCAAGAACTCGATGTGGTGATTAACCTGGCGTGGTTGAAGATGGGGAAAACCGACGACGTGCATCGAGAACTCGGGGAAATTTGCGAGGAGACGGGAAAACCCGTCAAGGCAATTTTGGAAACGAACCTGCTCACTCCTAAAGAAAAGCGTATCGCTGCCGAACTGAGTCTGGATGCGGGGGTGCAGTTTCTCAAAACCTGTACGGGGTGGAATGGCAGCGCGACGATCGAAGATGTGAAATTTCTCGCATCTCTCGCCAAGGGACAAGCAGGTATCAAAGCATCTGGGGGAATTCGCCACCACGACGATGCCGTCGATTTTATTCTCGCGGGGGCAACTCGTCTGGGAACCTCTTACGGAATGACCCTATTGCAGCAGCGAGAGATGGAAGCACAGAAAAAAGTAGAAGAAGCAGCTTTAGACCGACGCGGGGACGCGGGGACGCGGTGACGCGGAGATGGAGAGAAATGGGAGAAACGGGAGAAATGGAGGAATTGGGGAAACTGACGCGGGGACACGGGGACGCGGAGATGGAGAGAAATGGAGGAAACGGAGAAATTGGGATATAGTTTAGCCTCTCTTGCCCCCGAAGCCTCCGAAGCCTCCGAAGCTTCCGTTGCCCCCGAAGCTCCCGTTCCCCGCTCTCACCAGGGTTTTAGATAATTTACATTAAACGTTTTCTATTAAAATCAATGTTTAGAAAAATCATCTTTTTTTCGATCTGGTTGGCATTTATAGCTTATGCCTTTCTCCTCGCGCCACCCGATCGCCCGGATACGTTGGAATTGATTAAAAACTTATCGGCGGGGAATTGGGATGGCATCAATCCTCTGGTCATTGCCCTGTTTAACCTGATGGGAATTTGGCCTGCCGTTTACGGTTGTTTGCTGTTTGCCGACGGACGGGGGCAGAAAATCGGGGCGTGGCCATTCGTGCTGGGTTCCTTCGGTTTGGGGGCGTTTGCCCTGTTGCCCTACTTAGCCCTGCGACAGCCGAATCGGGAATTTGTCGGGGAGAAAAACCTGTCGATTCGGGTTTGGGATTCTCGAATTTTGGCGATCGTCCTGACGGTAGCTGCGGCGGTTCTCATCGTTTATGGGTTGCGCGAGGGGAATTGGGCAGATTTCGTCGTCCAGTGGCAATCTCGGCGATTCATCCACGTGATGAGTTTGGATTTTTGTCTGTTGAGCGTTTTGTTTCCCACGTTACTCGGGGATGATATGGCCAAACGGGGGATGAGCGGTTCGATCGCTTGGTGGGTAATCTCGGTGGTGCCGCTGTTGGGGCCGCTTGCGTATCTGTGCGTTCGATCGCCTCTACCCGAATCGATGGAACTCGAATCTTCAGCAGTCAATTAACGTCAGTTTTGGATCGGACAGTTTCCGGTGAAGGTGGGGAACGGGGAACGGGGAATGGGGAATGGAGTGCCCCGATCGCCTCTCAGGAGTCCACCCTCGTGTTGTCTAGCTCTCTCTCTAATTTCTGGACGGTCTGAACCTCGATCGGAGTCAGCATTTGGAGCTGTGACTTAACCAAAACTGAGGTTAGTTGGCGAAATTTCCTCTAATCTCGTTTTCTGCAACAACAATAAATATCCAAAAAAAACGATCGCCCCACTGATTTTACATGAGGCGATCGTCTGACTTTATAGAAGCTCACACATCGAAACCCGGTAAGCATTCAAGTGTCATGTACGAGGAAAAATGATGTAAGGGCGGGTTTTGACTTGAAGTTTTGGGTAAGTCTCCCAAGATATTGCTAAACCCGCCCCTACCCACAATTAATTCGCCTTTTTATCCGATCGCATTTTCTTCATTTCCGGGGGTGGCGCAATTTCCGAGGGGGGATTTTGCCGTTTGGACGTTGCCGGCGCGGCGGTCGTGTTTTTCGATTCGGTTTCTGCTGCCAACTTTTGAATCAACGGTTCTAAATCCTTCGGCAGCGTTCCCCCATTACCACGCATCAGTTGCATCGCGCCTGCTAGTAACCCCGCTAATTTGCCCTCTTCTAGCAGAGAATCGATCAATGTCATTCCGCTGGTGGAAAGCATCAATTTGGTAATATCTTGAGTGCCGCTACCGTTACTCCCGTTCGCACCGGGAAAGGCGTAGATTTTGGCATCTCCCAAGACTCCCGGCTGCGGGGCTAGCGCTGTGGTAATTTCTGGTAGTTTCTCAATCAATTGCGGTCCGAGTTCCACAATCACATTCGCAACCCGGTTGGCATCGCTGATGGCATTTTCTGCCTCGACTTTCGCTTCAATACCTTCAGCTTCGGCTAAATCTTTATCCCGATTTGCGGCGGCGAGGGTGCGGATGGATTCTGCTTCCAAATCTGCCGCTTGACGGGCAATTTCAGCCTGCCGTCGTCGTCGGAATACATCAATTTCCACCACGTTTTGTTCGGTAATGCGTTCCCGTTCGGCTTCCTGTTCGGCAGAAATTAACGACAATTGCTGTTTCCGTTGGGCTTTTTCAATTTCCGTGGCCGTTTCCACAGCCGATTCGGCTTTTGCCCGTTCGGCTTCGGCAACCAGTCGTTCTTGTTCTTTGGCAGCAATCGCGATCGCCGCAGCTTGTTTTGCCACTTGGGATAAACGTTCGGCTTCGGCAATTTCGACCTGGGCGGTGAGGCGGTTGGATTCGATGGTTTTCTGCCGTTCGATTTCCGCCATTTCTGCTTCTCGCTTTTGCAGGGCTTGAGCGACTTTGAGTTTCTTCTGTTGTTCTTCTAGGGAAATATCTGCCGCAATTTGACTTTGTTGAACGGATAGTTTTTTGCGAATTTGCTCTTCTTCAACGGCTTTGGCTTGTAAGATTTTATTGCGTTCTTCGTTGGCAGCTTCTTTATCCTTGGCTTCTTGAATTTCCCGCGCCCGTTGCGCCCGTAAAGCCTCGAGTTCGAGCTGTTGGCTGAGTTCGGCACTTTCTTTGGCTTTCTCGATTTCCAAGGATTGGGTGCGAGCATTGAATTCTTTCTGCTCGATTTCTACCTGGTTTTGTAGTTCGATTTCTCGCCGTTCTTTAGTGGTAATGATTTCGACTTCTTCTTTTTGCTTGATCGACTTTTGAATTGTTTCCGTGCGCAGTTTTACCCCTTGAGCGTCGAAGAAGTTATTAGTATCGTAGGTGTCGCTTTCTTCAATTTCGGAAATGGCAATGTTGTTCAGGGTTAAACCCACTTTTTTTAAGTCCGGTTCGATGAGATTGAGAACCTCTTGAGCAAACCCTAATTTGTCAGAGTCAATATCGGCGAGTTTCTTACTTTTTGCTGCGGCTCGAATTGCATCATCTGCACGTTTTTCAATGGCGTTCTTGATATCTTCAGTTGTGATTTTACCATTTTGCGACAAACGTTCCGTCGCTGTTTTAATATCATCGTCGAGGGCGTTAATGCAGACGAAAAATGTCACCCGCATATCTGCACGCAAGTAATCTTGGGTGCGAACGGCTAGCTTTCCCGTGCGTTCGACATCGATCGAAATTTCCTTGAGGGGAACGCGGGTGAGGCGATCGAATACCGGTAACACCATGCATCCCCCGTGTTTGATCACCGTTCGTCGCTTGCGCAAAACTCCCCCCGTTTTCACGAATGCCTCGTTCGCTGGGGTGACTTGATAGAGGCGCGAATACACCAGCGTCCCCAAAACAATCAGGAAGACCAAACCCGCAAAAAGGCTGGCAAAGAGGGTCAAACTCCCCCCCGCAATCGCCACCGTCGGTTGGGGAGAACGGGCAGAGATGGGCGTAATTTGTCCGGGAAAATAGCTGGGAATTGTTTCGAGAGGGGTGCTTTCAAACGGAACGATCGCCTCAGCTTCGGGACGTTCGATCGACGGTAAAGATTGCACGAATTCCAGCCAAAATAACATGACACTGACTCCAATGATTTAAAGTTAATCGAAAAAGCAGACGGCACCTGGAAAGTCCGAGTTGCGCGATAACGTTAAACGCCAAACTTTCACAAGTTGAAAGTTCGATCGTCACGTCAACAGAATTTACAAAATTGATATGACAGAATTTACAGAATCTATGAGGCCGATGGAGAGGTCACAGACATCCACCGATCGAAATCGGGACTTTCTCGGATAATGACGATATAAGTTCGATCGACGCGATCGATTACAACTACCTCATCCCCTCTTTGGGGAATTGCCATCGCCCATTCCGGCAGCGTGGCACTCACGGTCACTCGATTGCGATCGGCATCGAAAACATCCACCTGACCGATTTGGGTCTTGGGAACGCAACTTGACGTGACCGTTCCAGTGAATCCAACCAGGCGATCGCTTCGGGTATCTTCCCCAAACGTAGCAAATAGCGCGCTAATCGGTCCGGTTACTGCCCCCCCGACGACTAAACTAAAGGCCACGGCAACGATCGAAATCAGACCGTTCACCCCAAATAACTGACCGGGAATGAAACCGAGGAGTTCGCCGACGAGAACGTTCAGCATCCAGCCGGACAGTCCGACCAAACAAAAGTCGATCGCCAGCAACAACAGCAGGGGAACTCGACCGAATCCAAACCATCCTAAGAACGCTAGGGGATTCACATCGCCGTCCCCGTCGATGTCGATATCTCCATCTACATCGGTATCGGCATCGAAGTCATCAGACCCACCCACTATCACCAGCAAAAATAGTAACAGTCCAGTTCCCAGACAAATCCAATAGGGTAAGTTGGCAAGATCGAACAACATAGGGTTTGAGGGGCGCAAGGACGAACAAATCGCAATGGGATCTAAATTCGCATCAATTTAGCTTTCAAGTAGCTTCTCACTCGAATTTCGTTAACCC
>JAXHUC010000030.1:0-32037 GCA_034189805.1 Cyanobacteriota bacterium | reverse complement strand
TAAGTTGGCAAGATCGAACAACATAGGGTTTGAGGGGCGCAAGGACGAACAAATCGCAATGGGATCTAAATTCGCATCAATTTAGCTTTCAAGTAGCTTCTCACTCGAATTTCGTTAACCCTATGATGACAACCCTCACGATAAATGACAATTCATAATGTCATTACCGAGGTTCATAATTTTCAGAATGATTGCTGGGTAGACTTGGGGAGAATGAATGCGCGCATGGGGAACAGGGAATAGGGAACGGGCATTGGTGAAAGGTTAAGCAATTTTGCTAGATGTCAAGTTGACTGGCTTGAATCGCTCGATCCCTTTCAAACTAGTATTTTCCACGATCTCCCTCTTGTACGCAGGGGGTTCGGGGGAGGCGTTCCGTCCCCCGGCGGGGGGTTTGGGGGGAGACCCCCCAATTCCGGGTTTTCGGTCGATTATTGCCAGGTTGACAAAGTGAATACAGCCTTAACCTTTCACCAATAGGGAACGGGGAATGGGGTGTGGGAAACGTTAAATACCCACTCTCTCCCTCATCTCCCTTATCCCAAATTCAGAGTTTTACATAACAGCGCCCGATCTTCGGAACTGATATTAAACCGTCCTTTTTCAATATCGCGAATCCAACTCTGGCTTTTACTGAGGAGGTCGGCCAGGGCGCGCTGGGTGAGATTCTGTCGCTTGCGGGCGGCTTTAATCTCGCTGCCGGAAAGCTGCTTCGACTCCGTTGGAGATGGTATCGTGCGTCGTCGGCGTTTGGGAGCTTTTCGTTGTTGGCTTTGTTGCCATTCCTCGGGTAGCTCGAATCCCAGGAGACGGGCATTGAGCAAGCGCTGCCACTTATCTCGCGGTGCGGCATCGGTTAAGCTCAGATCGCAATTGGCATCGTCTGCCCAAAAGTTTAACGCTTCGTCTGCATCCTCTGGAATATCGGCAACTCGCGCCCACAACGGCTGAATCTCGCGGGGATACGTTTCGGGATCGAATAGGGGTTTGAGGCCGTAGTTATAGATTGCTTCGAGATCGCTCTCGAAGGTTCTGAGCAAGCGTTTGTGAGCGCCCCGTACCGTCATGGCTTCTGTGAGGCGATCTTCTCCGTAGGCAATGCGCAGTAGGGTGCGAACGGTGGTGCGATGCTCTCCGCCCAGACGCAACTTGAAGGCAAACCAGAGCAATAGGCGTACGGCCCCCTCATGTTGCTGCCAGTTACTCATCACCTCCAACACCAGAGATTGGGGTAGGGTGCTGTATTGATAGAAAGCGGTTTGACGGCCGTAATTTTGCTTGTTGAGAAAATACTGCGACCAAATCCCGGTTTTGATGGTAAATGCCAAGCCGATGAGATGGCGACCGCCTCGGCCATCTTCTTCAAAATAGTACTGGGTATTGAGGAGTTGCCAGACAGCATGTTCGTCGAGGCTGAAAGAGGGGACTTTGCCTTGCCGGGGCCAGTCGAGACTTACCAAAATTTGGCAGGTTTGAGAGACCAAGTTTTTGATTCGGGTGAGTTTTTCGAGTTTGGTTAAGTCTTTGCGCTTGTCGAGGCCGAGGTATTGTTCGATGTGTTGGTCGTTAATGACAAAAGTATTTTGCCAAGGTGCGTCGATCGTCACTGCATAGGCGGCAAAGATTAGATGAATGCAAGCAGCGCGAATATCAAAAGATTCGATCGCGCTGCGACCTCCATCGACATCCATCGGCACGGGAATCTCTGTTTCTGGATCGGTGGCGAGGCGAAACTGCATCTGACCCCGCCCTCGACGTACGGAACGGCGATAGCAAAGGCGATCTTCGGCATCAGTTTGCCAGGGTAAACTCTGACGCTGGGCGAGCAGATTACACGCTTCCCAGACCACCATTGAAGAGGCAAAAGGAGATGTTTTACCGTTGAGGAAAATATCAGGAATTGCCGCCGGGAGCAAGCTACTTTTGTAACGCCCCTTCTTGGGCTGTAGCGGTTGCAGAGAGCCGAGGTCGCACGCCTGAATACAGCGAGGAACTTCTAAATCTTCGCAATTATCGCAACGTGTGGGATCGATCCAATAACCGTCCCACTTTGCTTCAGTCTGAATCGCCTCCTGGGGACATTCCGGTCTACAACTATCACAAGAAATACAACCATTTTTGATGGTATAAGCCATAACTCTCAACCCAAACCCTAAATTTAACTTCTAAATCTCATCCCTAACCCCCGCTCGATTTGTCGCAGTTAGGTCATGAGTTCACTCACAGATCTATATTGACTTAAACTTCTTCTAAGAAAGAGAAAAAATTTGTTAATTGTCAGCAATTGAAAACATAATTTTTTTTTTCTTAGTTATCATGAATAACAATTCTCGGATCTGTAAACTATGTCATCTGTTACAGTTTAATGATTTTTTAACGATTGCATAAGTTCTTGAAATATCAATGTTCGAGAATCATGAGGTCAGACCTCGAGCGTGAAGAAACTTTTTAGAGAAGCAGAACGATCGAACCGGTCAAAACAACAGACAGCATCGATTTTCATCTCATCAGCGCTCTCATTTCTGAGCGAAAACCTGGCAATCTCGATCGAAATCTTTAAATTGTCGTTTCAGTCCGAGCTGTCATCTCAAAAATCAGCGCGCGATGATTCTTTTGCAATTATGTTGCAAACTGAAGCTAAAGCTTCGTATTACTTCATATTTCGTCATTTAATGTGAAGTAAACTTGTCGGAAAATTGAAAATAGTTTTGTATCTAAACATACGGAACATTCCGAGAAAATTTTAGCTAATATAGGAAGATATCGGTAATAAAAAAACGAAAGATCGGCGTGGCGATCGCCACTGTTGAGATCCACTCCTCTATTGCGATACAGATCCCCCAGGAGATATCCAGTCATGATGACCTTAGCCGCCACCGATGCTCGATCGGCAGCTCTCGATTTTTTACTCGCGGATCTAGAAATACCCGAAGCCGACTGGGATTTCTTCAGCGTTATTTCCACTCGAGAAACCGGTAGTGATTGGTATGTCGTGGAGATCGGTGTCGAAGGTCTGCCAGACAAGTGGGTACTCCAAGTCTTCGATACCGGAAGGTGCGATCCTTGCTATACCTTTACCACGCCAATGCCACCCGGTGAAGATGTCGATTTAGATGCCTTTCCCGAATCCATTGCCACAACGATCGCCGCCGAGCGATCTGGTGGCAGAATCTGATGTCTGTGTTGTTGAGGATTTAAGACTCAAAATGAAGCTGTTTTCTCTGCCGCCCGAAGATCGACCCCCCGAGACGACCTCCAAGCTAGATATCCGACTGCGGCAGCAGTTAGAGCGAGCAACTAGCAAACATTTTTTTGAAGCGTGTAACGGTCCCGCCCAAGGTTTGCTCGTAGAATGCGCTTGGACGATCGCCATTGTGGAGGTGCTGACGCTCGCGATTCACTGTCCCGATCGAGATAAAAATTGGCGGGTGTTAAATAATATGACTTCCCTAGCCAAGTATCTCGCCAAGTTCAGTACCCAAGCCAAAATTCAGGTGCATCCCCCTTCAGGAGAAGGCGAACCTTTCGAGATGCGAGTTGACGAACGGCTCGAATATCGCGATCGCCTCTAATTTATCAGTGCGGCGATCGAGCTAATTGGCACGCCATCGCCCAACCCGTCGCCCAACCGAATAGCAACTCAAAAAAAAAGGAACGCACCCGTGCGTTCCTTTGTCGCATTCCATTAATCGTTCGATCGCACTCACCTCCCGGCCGTCAGCATCGGGCAAAACCTAAGCAAGCTGGACTTTTCCGATAAGAGGTCGTGCGGTTGCCGTCGTCGGCAGCTTGGGCAGAACTCGTGTATGCTGGCTGTCGGTTTGGGGAAATTCATCTGCGATCGTCCACTCATGGCGATCGTGCGAGCATCGATGCATACATTCGACTTGCTTAACTTCCAACAAGTCTTGCCACACCCTCTGCACGGCAGTTCCTTTTCGCGCGCCGTAGGTAACTCCACTACCCGCTTGGCAACATCTCGATTGACAACAAACGAGGAGTTGAGGGCGCTTTCGATACTTTTGGGCTTCCTGACCAATGAGAAAGTGTTGTTGGTTGAGATATTCTCCGTAGTCAGCCATATCGTCTAATCCCAACAGAGTCAAAATAATTTCTGTGGCTAACCAAACGAAGACATTGAGGATAAGCTGCCGGACTTTAATTCTCTTCATGATTTTCCCCATCGCCAGGTGGGCGCTTAACTAGATTCGGAAACGAGGGAACGCTTGGAGAATCGGCGTACTTTACGGACCAGACGATGGGATTGCTCTTGAGTATGAGTTGCCATCGAAGAAATCTCGTAAGCGTTAAGGTGCACGACTCCGCCGATAAAATCGAGCTGGCTGCGGCCGATACAACGGATGCGATCTCCCATACGCAGCGTCGATCGCACGGTACTACGCATTCTCTGGGGTAGAGCGATCGGTATTTGCTCTCGATCGACTTCCAGGATTAAAGACATCGGTCTGTCGGGTTCGTTGCCGAGAAACCCAAGCAACGTTCCTTCTAAATTAAAAGTCCAAGGGGGTGTGTTGTTTGACATCGTGAATTCTCCTACAGCGTTCTGGAAAGCAGTATTCTCGACAGGATTCTTGAAAGTGTTCTCAAAACAGTAAGCCTTGGATTCTGTCAGTCTTGAAGCGGTTTCTCGCGACAACCTGGGTTTGTTGTGCGGGCGATTCATTGAATATGAATCGGTCAAAGCGAATCTATCGGAGTCTCTAACTCACCTTGGTTCTAACTCACCTCGGTCGGGGAGATGTCCGAATCTGCGGTAGGCGATCGCTTTATCGAGTGAAACTCAATTGACTTTCAATTGAAAGAAGTACTCGTACTTCAAGGTTTAAGTTCAATATTGCAAGTTCGATATTGCGAGTTCGATATTATTGTTTCTCTCGATAGAGAGTGGGAGCGTCTGAATGGCATTCGCACCCAAATCCCTAAATGAAATTGATGCGAAGACTAATCGCTGAGCCGTCTGGCTTGGACGGTTTGAGGTGTTTTAAAAGGAGCGCTCAGTCCGGCAACGGACAATTTCCATCCATTTGCCAGAGTGAAGATGCGATCGCCATCAACCTCATTTTCGGCGACGACCTCTTCTTCGAGATCTTTTTTGGCGACGTAGACCATCAGTTTGCCGTCGCGGTCGGTATGGAGCATCACTTTCATGGGAATACCTATTTGAGAAAAAATAAGGAGGGCGTAAGTTCTGTGTGGCGGGGTCGGTTCTCCCGAGCGTCGTGCGTTGCCACTAGAGTCATCTAATAGAATCGTCCGAGTTGCAAACCCAAAACGCTCGGACAGCGACTACCTGACAAATTTAAAGGTGAGGCTGTCTTCACTGAGGAAATGCTCTAGATGAAAAGCACGTTCTTCAGTTTTGAGCAGAATTTGTTCGTACAGGTAGCGGCTGGCGCGATCGCCGATACTTTCAGCTTGGGTGGCCAGACGGCGCAGCAAGCCGATAATGGACTGTTCCGAGACCAAATCGTTTTCGAGCATCTGGCGGCAGTTGTACGCACCGTCAGATTCTGGGGTAAAGCAGCAAAGCTCGGCCAAAGTGGCAAAAGTTCCAGCCGGAACGCCACCCAAACCGTTTAACCGTTCGGCAACATCGTGGGCGTGTTCTTGGGTCGCTTCGTAGCATTCTTGGAAGAACTCGTGCACGCCGTAGAATTCCGCACCGTCAACGACGAAATGGTGTTTTTGGTATTGGACGTACAGCGCTTGGAAGCTGGCATACACCAGGTTGAGACCTTCACAGATCGTGGTGGTGACTTCCTTTTCTAAGCCGACGGCATTATCGCCGACTTCTCCAAAAGCGCGAACTAGTGTCTGAGTTGTCATAAGGATTACTCCAATTTAGATAGAACGAACAAACAGCAAATCGGGTCTAGATCAAGAATTGGCACGGCACGCTACTTTGGTTTCCCAGCAGCGCTCCAGCCATTCCAGACTGACTTGCCGAGACTCGGCGAACTGTCGAACCACACTGCGGACGAGTATCAGGGCAACGGGACAGTCAATCTCGACGCGCAAGGTTCCGTCGAGGGGGCAGGCACTGGGAATACCCAGTTCTCGCAAGCGGTAGTGAATCGACCAGCGATCGCACCGATTCACGGAGATGACCTGTCCCCAGTTGGGGGCGTTCGGAATAAAGTTACTCATGGGAAGAAGGCTCCAAGGGAGATAGGGGTAGATGGGTAAAATCTTGTAATTGGGTTTCGAGGGTTTCGATGCGATCGATGAGTTGTTGAATGACCGTCGCTTGGGCATCGGGAAGTTGACCGTGTTCGAGGGGCGTTTTCACGGTGTTGCATTCACAAACGTTGCGGCTGGGAATACCCACTGCCGTGCAATCGGGGGGGACATCCTGTAATACCACTGCCCCCGCCCCGATCCGAGCGCGATCGCCAATGTGGATGTTGCCCAGGACTTTCGCCCCGGTGCCGATCGCAACTCGGCTGCCAACGGTGGGGTGGCGCTTGCCCTGTTCTTTCCCGGTGCCGCCGAGGGTTACGCCTTGGTAGATTAAGGCTTCGTCGCCAATAATGGCAGTTTCGCCGATGACGACTCCCATCCCGTGGTCGATAAAAACCCCTTTACCGAGGGAAGCGCCCGGATGAATCTCGATTCCGGTGAAAAAGCGCGCCAGATGAGAAATGAAGCGAGGGACAAAGGGGATATTGTAGCGGTGCAGGGTATGCGCCAATCGATGGGCGGCGATCGCGTGCAGTCCCGGATAGCACAACAGCACCTCGAGCCAGTTTCGCGCGGCCGGATCGCGATCGAAGATAATTCTAAAGTCTCCCCAAAGAGGACAAGATTGCAACAAGCTCGCGGGGGAGAAAAGATGTCGAAGCGAAGAGCCGGGTAGGGAGAGAGACATGGTTCGTGAAGGGCTGCGTTTTCCTGCTTATAACAGTTCGCATTTACCCGGCGCGATCTCTTCGGCTCTATCGGGATTTCTAAGAGTAATTACACTTGTACTCAGACACTCAACCCATTATCCCGTCAAGATCTTAAATTATTTGGAGCGCGGGGGACGAGTATTAATGGAGTTGGGGACGAGTACTTTTTCGATCGGGTACAAGTACTCTGTACTCAGGCAAATGACAAAGGACGACCGCCTTACAATACTGTGGCAGCACTTTCGATAAATTCGACCGATTTGTACTCAAAACGATAACCGAATTTTGTTCGATCGGGAGTTTGCCATGAAAACAGTAACATCTGATGCAAAAAGCTCTCGATAAACTTCAGCAACCCTTAACAATCAGATAGAAAATTCTTCCAAATTCCATCGGTTTCCGTTTCGATAGAATAAAGCCACCGTCGATCGCCTCCTCAAAAGTCCATGACTCCTCAAAAGCCCATAACCGAGCACCTCCCCACCCTAATTCCATTGCGGCAAGATTTGCCGACGATGTACGATTTACCCAGCGAAGATCCAGAGGAACCCGGTTTGCCCGACGAGTTTCACGGCTTGCAACCCCAGCTACTCCAATTTACCTTCCAACCCCCTAACTGGAATCCCACGCGCCGCTTCGTCGCGATGGATATGAACCTCTACTACGACGTGGAGCATCCTCGGTGGTACAAGCGTCCCGATTGGTTTGCGGTGGTGGGGGTGTCTCGGCTGTACGAAGAGTGGGATTCGCGGCTGAGTTACGTCGTCTGGCAAGAAGGAGTCAGTCCGTATATTATCGTCGAGTTGCTCTCGCCGGGAACCGAAGATGAAGACTTCGGTCAAACCGAATCCCAACTGGGAAGACCGCCAACGAAGTGGCAAGTGTACGAAGAGATTTTGCAAGTTCCCTACTATTTTATTTTCGATCGCTACACCGATTCTTTGCAAGGATTCCACCTCGTCAATGGACGCTACCAAGCATTAAAGTTACAGAACGGACGGGGCTTTGTGCCGGAGTTGGGATTGAGTTTGGGATTGTGGCGGGGAACCTATGAGGGGTTAACTCGGCAGTGGCTGCGGTGGATGAAACTCAACGGCGAACTGATTGCCCTACCCCAAGAAGAAGCCGAAGCTGCCCAGCGACGCGCCGAACAGTTAGCCGAACAACTGCGTCGATTAGGAATCGATCCGGAGGTTTAATCAGACCGATCTACGTTGAATCTAGGACGCTGAATATAAAGCGATCGGTTCGTTTGATTCCTCAATATACCCAACAAAATCAGTTAAATTTAAGTTCTCTCTGGGCAGAAGAAGCTCAGAAGACAGAGGGTCGCAGGGGGAGAAATGGGAGAATTTAGCTCCTCTTTTCCTCGAAGTTTCCCATTCCCTATTCCCTATTCCCCGTTCCCCATTCCCTATTCCCATGACTACAACCTTACTCATTCAAACCGAAACAACACCTTTGACCGTCTCGTTACCGTCGATCGCCATGACGCGCGAGCAGTTCTATGCTTTCTGCCTCGCCAATCGAGACCTCCGAATCGAACGCACTGCCACCGGAGAGGTGATTATTATGCCCCCTGCCTTTTCTGATACTGGAAACCGTAACTTCAATCTTTCCGCTCATCTGTGGGTCTGGAGCGAGCAGGACGGAACGGGTTTGGGGTTTGACTCGAGTGCGGGATTTACGCTGCCCAACGGGGCGACTCGATCGCCCGACGCGGCTTGGATGAAAACCGAAAAGTGGGAGACTCTCACAGATGAGGAAAAAGCCTCTTTTGCCCCCATTTGTCCGGATTTTGTCATCGAGTTGCGATCGGCCAGCGATACCCTCAAGGGATTCAAAGCCAAGATGCAAGAATACATCGACAATGGCGTACTGCTGGGTTGGTTAATCGATCGTAAAAATCGCACGGTTTATATCTATCGCCCCGATCGAGAAGTTGAAGTTCTCGAAGATCCCGATGCTCTCGACGGCGATCCCGAATTACCTGGCTTCAGTCTGCCAATGGCGAAAATTTGGTAAAAAACTTTTTGACCCTGAAACGTTTTTTCAGGGTACGCCCATTAGGATGAGTTCTAGTTGAGTTCACCTACAGCGCTATGTCGCGCCAACTCGAACGATTCCTGAAAATCGATGCCCTCATCCGCTCTTCCCCTCGGCAGACTTGTTGCAGTTTAGCCGAAGCATTGGAAGTCACCGATCGCACTATTCGTAGCGATATTGCCTTCCTACAAAACCGCTATCATGCCCCTTTAGAATACGATCGCGCTCTCGGATGGCACTACACCGATCCCACATGGCGATTGCCGAGTATTTCCCTCAGTTTGGGGGAACTCTTTGCACTAATCCTCGGTGCCAGGATGCTCGAAGCCTACGGGGGATCGGCTCACGAAGCTCAGTTACGAACCTCGATCGAACGGCTCTCCGAACGCTTGCCAGAACAAACTTGGATCGACTTGCAGCAGCTCGCTAACGAACGGATCGTCTTTCACGTGGGAGCGGAAACTCATCTCGATCCCGAGATTTGGATGCAACTGCTCGATGCGTGCAGTCAATCGCGCCAAGTGTGGATGCGCTATTACACTGCCAATCGCAACGCCGTGGGCGATCGCGTTATCGACCCCTACTACATCTATTTGTATCGAGCGACGAATCCCTACGTTATTGGATTTTGTCACCAGCGGCAGGCGATCCGCACGTTTCGAGTCGATCGCATCAAACAGTTGCGAGTGCTCGACGAAACCTTCAATCGCGACCCCAATTTCGATCCCAAAACCTATCTGGCCGAGATTTTCCAGAACGAAGTCGGGGGACATCCCGTTCCCATCACCATCTGGTTCGATGCGGCAACTGCTCCCTATATCCGAGAACGGCGCTGGCACGCCACCCAGGAGATTGAAGAACACGAAGACGAGTCCTTAACGCTGCATCTGCTAACTTCGGGACTCAACGACCTCAAACGCTGGGTACTGGGGTACGGCAAGGGTGCGGTGGTGAAGGGGCCGCCGGAGTTGGTGCAGTTGGTGCGAGCGGAGGTGGAGGGGATGAGTCGGCATTATTGTCGTGGAGGTCTAGGCAAATGATGGAGAGAAAGTGTAGGATTGAAGCGCTAAAGCCTTTGATGCCACTTTCGGTGTTGAGCAGCAATCTACGCTGTTTAGAACGTTTATTCTCTCATACCTCTGATGCCGTAAGGCGTTTAAGTACAACCCGTAGAATCTCAACTAAGTCTTATAGATTTATGCTTTGAGATTCTATGGCTATGCAATCTACTCTATTTAGATAGCTATGCTATAATCCAAAAAAAAGCCCTCCAGATATTAAGACTGGAGAGGCCAAGGTTTTTTATTCAGTTCAAGATTATGTCAGAAACCTAGAAAAATGCAAGGGGAGCAAAGCAGACTTCCCTTACAGATTCGCGCAATGCAATATTCGATCGACAACTTTCGTTCCTCGATCGCCTCCCGATTTCAGCGAACGCGCTCACTACGCAGCAAACGATCGAGTACTTGAAAACTCAGGAGTTGAGAATCAAGGAGTCAGAGCTAAAAAAATGCCGCGTAGGAGGGTTCTTAGAGTTTGAATCCTGCGTCGTACTGCATCGCCGTCGCAACGGTTGGAGAATCATCCCAGTTTAGGAGTCTCTAGATTGGGTGCGATACTCTCCCAGAAGCAAAAGTGTCTAAACCGTAGATCGCTTCCTCTAGTACCTTACAGTGCCTCGCATTACCCCCTCAGATACCGCAAGGTGAAACGCAGAGTTTTTTGAAACCTCTGCACTGTAAATCAAATTTCTACTCACCATGAATAACATCATTAACCTGTCGTTTCCGGTGACAGGAACGGAGTTGCCTGCCGACCAAAATTATCGGCTGTACGCTGCTATCTGCCGTAAATTTCCGCAACTACACGGGTTGGAAGGACTTGCCATCGATACGATCGCCGGAGTTCCCGACAAACAGGGAAAAATTACCCTCACATCCGGTTCTCGACTGCTGATGCGGCTTCCCGTCGAGGCGATCGCGCAAGTCTACCCCCTCGCGGGTCAAACCTTGGCAATTGGCGATTCTACTATCCAACTCGGCAACCCCGAACTGCAAACCCTGCCACCCGTCGATTCTCTCAAAGCCAGACTGGTAACCATTAAAGGGTATACCGAACCCGAACCGTTTCTCAGCGCGGCACAGCGACAGTTACAAGCATTGGGAATCGAGGCCAATCTCGGGATTCGGGCCAATGAGAAAGGTGAACCGAAACGGCTGACGCTGACAATTCACAAAAAAGACAGGAGTTACACCATTGTTGGGTTTAGCGTGGTGGTTTCCGATCTCGATGCGGAAGATTCCATTCAGCTGCAAATCAAAGGGTTAGGGGGTAAGCGTCGGATGGGATGCGGCGTGTTCTCGCCAGCAATTCCGGTTCGCCAACATCGAGGAGGTGCAAGCCATGCTGCCAGAAGAGCTACTCGCTAAAAGCCGGACTCATGGGAAACTGCCGCTTAAGCTTCAGCAACATTTGGAAGATACAGAAGTCGCCGCGCGATCGATTTTCCAAGGTCGAATCCTACAAAACTGGTGTCGGTTCTTTAAGGTTAAAAATGCCGATCGCTTTTCGATTCATCTGCGGGTGGCCGCGCTATTTCACGACATCGGCAAAGCCAATGCCGAGTTTTACACCGCAGCCGATACGAACAACTGGACGCAGAAACAAACTTTGCGCCATGAATGGTTGAGTGCGTTGATTCTGCATTTACCCAACGTTCGAGAATGGCTAGAACCGGGGGAACTCGATTTAGAAATTATTACGGCGGCGGTACTCTCCCACCATTTACAAGCACATCCGGGAGATTGGGGAAAACCCCGAACCCCGATGAAAGTCGAGGATACGATCGACCTATTTTTGCAACACTCGGAAATTCACTATATTTTGCATCGGGTTGGAAAAATTGCCGGAGTCGAAGGTATCCCCGAACTTCCCGATAAATGGAGTGCAGGCGATCGCATTTGGAAACAAGCCTATGAGGATGCCAACGATGTCGGTGCAGATTTTGGGTATGAGATTGAGGAGGATGACCAGAGGCGATCGCTGCTTCTGGCGGTGAAAGCAGGAGTTATCGCAGCGGATTCCGTCGCTTCTGGGATTTTCCGCACCGAAAAGTCCGACAAAATTCCAGATTGGGTGGAACGGGTATTGCACCAACCCCCGCCGATTACTCCCAAAGAACTGCAAACGCAGATTCTGCAACCCCGATATCGGCAAATTCGGGAAAACGCCGGAAATTTCCAACTGAAATCCTTTCAACGAAAAGCGCCTCGAATTGGCGATCGCGCGTTGTTACTCAGCGGCTGCGGTAGCGGCAAAACCCTCTTTGCCTATAAATGGCATCAAGCCATGTTAGCCAAATTAGCCAAAAACAAAAACCAAGTCGGTCATGTTATTTTCCTCTATCCGACGCGGGGAACGGCAACGGAAGGGTTTAAAGATTACGTCGGCTGGGCCCCGGAAGCCGATGCCAGTTTGCTGACGGGAACCGCACTCTACGAGTTGCAAGGGATGCGGGAAAATCCCCCCGAATCGACGCGGGAGAACGGCAGAGGGAAAGACTACACCACCGACAAACGACTATATGCGCTGGGGTATTGGGATAAACGGTTTTTTTCGGCGACGGTAGACCAGTTTTTGTCTTTTCTCACCCACAACTACAACAGTATTTGCCTGTTACCGGTCCTCGCCGATTCCGTTGTTGTCATCGATGAAGTTCACAGCTTTTCTGGCAAGATGTTCGGACACCTGTGCAGTTTTTTGGAACATTTTGATATTCCGGTATTGTGCATGACGGCGACATTACCGCCAAGTCGCAAGCAACAGTTGGAGGAATATTTGCAGGTGTTTCCGGCTGCTAGCGATCGCGAACTCAAGGAACTCGAAGAACGACCGCGATACTGCATCGAATCTCCGATGGTGGCGACTCCAAATCGGGACGCAACCCAAGCGTATCGAGAAGGATTGAAGGCGGCTGAGGAACTGGCGGTTTCTGCCTATCGGGAAGGAAAACTGGTGCTGTGGGTGGTGAATACCGTCGATCGCTGTCGGGACATTTCTTTGAGATTAGCCAGTCAAATTGGCGACGAGAAGGTACTCACCTATCACAGTCGATATACCCTAGACGATCGCCAAGATCGCCACGCGCAAACCGTTGAAGCCTTTAAGTTTAAACCTCAGTTTCAGGGGGGAAAACAACGACAGCCGGTTATTGCCGTTACCACCCAGGTTTGCGAAATGTCCCTGGATTTAGATGCGGATGTTTTAATTACCGAATTGGCCCCGATTCCCTCGTTAGTTCAGCGGTTCGGTCGATCGAATCGCGCTTCGGAACGGGATATTCGGTTCCGTTCTCGGATTTTGGTATACGAACCGGGGGGTCATTTACCTTACGAGAAAAAAGAACTCGATCGGGCCCGAGAGTTTCTCTCAAAGGTGACGGGAGAGGTGAGTCAAGCCAAATTAGCCGAGGAATTAGAACGCTTTTCTTCCTGGGAACGCAAATCCGATGACAGTCCTTTTCTTACCGGAGGCTATTGGGCCGTCTCGGAATCGTTCCGCAGCGATGAGGATGGCTATACCGTTGATGCTTTCTTGAGGAAAGACTTAGAAACCATCGAAGCCACGATCGAGCGGAACGACGGGTTCCAAAAAGACGGAATGTCCGACAACATGAAATCTTTGGATGGATACGTGTTACCCGTTCCTAAAAAGTTTGCCATTTTCGACGATCGACCCGATTGGATGCTGCGCCGAATGCGTTATATGGCGATCGCCGATGATGGTTTGTATTGTCGGAAACGGGGGTTTGGTAAATGAGTAAACATAAGCGTGAAACGAAAGGCGAAACTGACAGTCCCATCGAACTAACTTATAAACTGGCGGAGTTACCCTCGGCGCAACATCGCGCGGGGTTAGCCGGGTTGGTTTTAATGGTGCGAGAAGTGACTGAATTTCAGCGCGATCGCTTTGCCAATCGATTCGATAACGGTGCGGTTCTCGAACTTGAAAATTTAACCGAGTTGGGGGTGATATTACGCCTAAATCGAGAAGGATTAGCGGCTTTATTCGACCTCACTTATGCAGCCTTTGAAGCAGAACGATCGACGGAAACGAAAATCAAAAAGTTCGATCGCATCGAAGAGGTTGAAAAACCGGATAAAAAAGGAAAAACCAAACTCACGCGCCGCTATTACTACAAAACAATAGTCCCTGAAGGTGCGTTTCTTCCCGCCTGGGATACCACGAACGATGGCTCAAATCCAGGTATCTGGATAAAACTTTGGCGGGATATGATGTGGAATATTATTCGAGGGGTTCCCACCACCCGAAATCCCTATAACGGTCGAGTGAATGGCGCGTCGTACTCGAAAGATGTCGATACTACTTGGAGAGACTTACAACATCCCGAAAGGGCGATCGGACAAACGGGACAATATTATTTAGGTGCGGCATCTACTAATCCTGAAAACATTCCCATTAAAGATAAAGCGCGCTATCAATTTTTGTTGCACTTCTGGGTATTTATCGCTCAAGTCTATTGTCCCATGACTTTAGATAAGGAGGGAAAACGGGAGCGATCGGGTTATGTTTTGGCAATTCCGGATGTGGCAAATTTGAAGCGATTTTCTCGCGAATTTCGCCAAGTTTTGGAATATCGAAACCCGCAAAAATTAGGGTATTTACCCAAGGAAGCGGTTATCGATTTACCTGAAGAAGGTGCTTTAGACTTGCTAAATTTACTACAAAATCGGGTTGCCGTAGAAACTGGCAGTCAAAAACTGAGGCGAATTGTTCTTGGGGTTGAACTCATTCATGCGGAAAAGGTGGGAAATAGTGGTGTCAAAATTCGATCGGTGAGTTATGTCGATCCGATTCAAGAAACAATCGATCGATATGTGCAACTTCGGGATCTGTATTGGTGTCCCTGGTTTCGCAAGCAACGGTTGTTAAATTTAGTGCGATCGCAACCGGAATCTCTCGAACTCGATGCCCCGCTAAAAGAACTTCCAGCATGGTATGAATTTGATGCATTGTTGAGTCGAGTTCCTCGAAAGTGGCTCGATAAGGAAAAAGATAAGAAAGAGAAAAATAATTACTTCATTCACGATGCGCGGAAGTTATTTACGGAGGAAGTGAAAGTGAATACGAAAACAGAAATTCGAGAATATGCTGAAATTGTTTACAAGGTTTGCCAGCACTATGTTTTGCGTAAGCTAGACTCGAAGTTCGATCTAAGCTGGAAAGATTGTCAGGGAAATTCTAAAAAAGAAGAGGAGTACAATCAAAAGAAATATAAGGTTGCTAATGAAGCCTTTCTTGCCGTTCGATCGCACACGGAAGAGCGAGCATTTATCAACTATTTTGTTTCAACGCTGTATCCGTTTATCAAAGAAACAGAATTTGCTGACTTTGCCGATAATTTATTTAATAAAACTGATGAAATTCGCGCTTTAACGTTGTTGGCACTATCGAGTCAGTTTCCCTTAACTCCAAAATCCGACAATGCTAAACATAAGGGAAGCGATGCGGCTTAAGTTGTATCCCAACAGATGAAAGGGTCAACGGCCGTTGACCCCTACGAAAATCTTAACCTTCGATCGCCTTTAGGCGCAGTCTATTTTGCCCAAATTAAATACACAACCATACCAAAATGTCAAATCTTAATTTATTTGCCACAGTGCTGACCTATCCCGCCCCATCGAGTAACTATCGCGGCGAATCGGAAGAAAACCGCACGGTGATTCAGAAACTCTCCAAGAACGGGAAAAAATACCCGATCGTCAGTCCCGAATCCATTCGCAATGCCTTGCGAGAAGTGTTAATTTTAATGGGACTGCCCAATAATCGCTCTCGCATCCACGATGCCGACCAATTAGCCGTCGAATTCAAAGAATTTCCCAACGCTAGCAAGTTCGCCGACGATTTTTTGTTTGGGTTTATGGTGGCAAAACCCCCCAAGGAAGTCAAGCTACCACCTAAACGAGATAGCGTTTTTCGCTGCAACTTGGCCGTGGGTTTAAGCCCTTATAAATACGATGTGGTTTTCCATCAATCGCCGCTGAACCTGAAGACGAAAAACAACGAAAAGACCTTTTGGCAAAATGCAAAAACCTCGGCGTTGCTGCATCGAGAAGTAACTCATACCGCCTTTCAATATCCCTTTGCCCTCTCCCAACGGGATTGCCGCCAACAACCCGAATGGGTGCGGGGATTGTTAAATGCGATCGGCCAACTTAACGGCGTTGCCGGGGGTCACGCGCGGGCGTACTATGAATTTGCCCCCCGATCGATTATCGTCCGCCTCACTCCCAAACTCGTCGCCGGTTACGAAACCTACGGCTTCGACGAAACGGGCAACCTCCCCGAACTGATGCCCCGTTTAAGCAACCGAGACGAACAGGATTGCGACCTTCCCGGCGATGAATTTTGGTTGGGTGGAGAAATTGTCCGCAACTTAGATGATACCCAAACCGTCCGCCTGCAAGGGGCTGGAGTTCACCTGTACAAAAACCCCGAACGGCTACTCGAAGATGCCGGCAACGAATTTCTAGGAGGTGGCGAACGTGTTTCTGCGGCTTAAAGCACCCTTCGCGGCCTTTCGTCCCGGCGATTTGTCCCGCGTTCCCGTTGCCTCGCGTCCCACCACCCCGATTCCTTCGCCCTCTGGGATGTACGGTTTGTTGCTGAATTTGGCGGGTATCGAACAGCGAGGAGATATCACCTGTCCTACCACACCAATCCGCCAGGGTTTGCCCGAACTCGAAATTGCCATCGGCGTTCCCAGTGGTACTCGGACGCAAACGGCGATTCTCGCCCAGCAGTTGCATCAATATTTAGTGGGCAACTCCGATAAAGAACTGGCAAAATTAACCCACGGGGCGAAATCTTGGATTGCCCCCGCGCGTCGCGAGGTGTTAATAGATCTCGATGTAGTGGTGGGGGTTCGAGGCGAGGGGGAATTGGGCAACCGGATTATAGCCGGACTCAACGGCGAACTCGACGAACCCCGTTACGGACTGCCCTTTGCTGGGGATAACAATCTCCTTTTCGATTCGATCGATATTGTCGAAAGTCCCGGCTGCGTGAGGTGGTACTCTCCCTTGCAAGAAAACGCCCGTCCGCAACGGGGAACCTGTCGGCTGGCGATTTGGATCGATCGAACTGATAATAGTAAAACCCAAACGGCGGTGTTCGCACCGGGCGATTTTATGTCCTATCCTCCAGAATCAGCTTGGGTAAAACTTCCAGGCGATCGATCTGGGGTAGAGTCCTAAAATTACAAGCACCCCTGGATGTGAGATCTCGATCGGGAGTTCGATCGCCCGGAAGCTTTACGAGGACTGGGTTTGGGGGATTGGGAGAGGGTGCGTCGTGCTTGTAAAAGGCTAGAAACCAGACTGGGAGGGAGATGTAGCGTGTCAGTTTTTGGGGAAAATGGGAGATTTGGCGAGGCGATCGCTTTTTTGGGTGGCGTGCTTGTAAAATGGTTGAGGAGCGCTCGTCCCGTAAGGGTTTCAGCGGCCGCTGTGCGATACCTCTGATTGCCGTAAGGCGTTGAGCACTCGACTAATTGCAATAATTGGAACCAAAGGCTTCCCGTGCGATACCTCTGATTGCCGTAAGGCGTTGAGCACAAGAACTTGCCTGTTGGAGCGACTCATCCCAAAGCGTGCGATACCTCTGATTGCCGTAAGGCGTTGAGCACTCAAGCGCTGGCTAATACCAGCTCTTCTACGAATTGTGCGATACCTCTGATTGCCGTAAGGCGTTGAGCACTTTCCAACAACGACTCCAATGAGGAAGTAACATAATGTGCGATACCTCTGATTGCCGTAAGGCGTTGAGCACTCAGGTAAGCTAACGCGGTTACTGCAATTGCAACTGTGCGATACCTCTGATTGCCGTAAGGCGTTGAGCACGCAAAGGATTCAGGATTTCCCAAATCGGAGCCGATGTGCGATACCTCTGATTGCCGTAAGGCGTTGAGTTCCTGTCGCTGGGGGTGATGCCGCCGAGGTTAGTAACAGTGCAATTACCTCAAAGAATACCAGGTCGATCGCCCTTTGCCATTTCGCCTTAATTTCTTCATCCGAATCAACTCGTTAATTCGGGCTTTTATGGTGCTGCGACTGGCTTGAGTATATCGTTCAATTTCTCCTGTGGTAATTCGACCGTGCTCTTTCGCCAGTTTTAAAATCTCCACCGATAATTCGGGTAGGGATGTTTGCAGAATTCTTTCCCGCTCTAACTTAACCGCTAAATGGTCTTTTTGTTTTTTCAGGGAACGCAGAAAAAACTGCAACCAATCCGTCCAATGGGGTCGATCGGTCTGTAAACTCTTTTGAGTCCGGCTTAAGGCTAAGTAATAACTATCTTTATTTCGTTCGATAATTGTCTCGAGCGAGCTATAGGGCACATAAGTATAACCACTTTTTAATAACAACCATGTCGTCAAAATTCTCGACAGACGACCGTTGCCATCTTGAAATGGATGAATTGCGAGAAATTGAACGATAAAAATACCGATAATTAATAGGGGATGGAGCTGCCCCTCTTCAAAGGCATTGCGAGTCCATACCACTAATTCTTCCATTAAGAAAGGAGTCTCAAAAGGAGAAGCGGTCGCGAACAAAATTCCGAGACTGTTCCCTTGAAAGTCAAAGGCTTCTATATGATTTTCGACGCTCTTATAGTTGCCTCGATGTCTTTCGTCTTTAGCACTATATTTTAGGAGCATTGAATGAAGTTGTTTGATGTAGTTCTCGCTTAGAGGCATCATTTCCCAACTTTCAAACAAGATTTCCATCACTTGGGCATAACCCGCAACTTCCTGTTCGTCACGAGTGGTCAACGACTTTCGATCGATATTCCCGAGCAAGGTTTCGATTTGCCGATCGCTCAGTTTTACCCCTTCTATCCGAGTTGATGAACCGATACTTTCAATAGTTGCCACTTTTCTTAAAGCCGCAAGACGTTCGGGGGTCAGGGTTCCTAACACTTGCCACGACCCTTTAAATTCATCAATTTCGGCGATGAGTTTCAGGATTTGGGGCGTTATTTCTAAGGTGCTGATGTCCATAAAGGTTATTCTAACCAATTAACCGACCGATAATAACCAATTCCGACCAATTACAGCCAATTAGACATAGGCGCGAAAATTGATTTCAAGCGCGAAAATTGCAATTTTCGCGCTTGAAATCATCAATTCTCCCCCCCGTTCCCCGTTCCCCGTTCCCTATTCCCCGTTCCCCAAAATTGAATCCAAAATTTAATCCGACACTGAAACGTTTTTGCAGGGTCAACTCGATACAGTGACCTCAGATGTCGCAAGACGCAACATTCAATTATTTACAACTGGATATTTCGATCGTGCAACTATTAGATCCGATCGCCGCCACGCGGCCAGAAACCCTGCGAGTCAGCGCCCTCCACGCCCTCGCCTACTGTCCCCGCCTTTTCTACCTCGAAGAAGTCGAAGAACTCTATACCCAAAATGCGGCTGTCTTTGCCGGACGGCGACTGCACGCAGAACTCGAAAAACTCGAAGATGAAGACTGGGAAGATTTATTCCTCGAAAGCGAAGAACTCGGATTGCGGGGTCGAGTCGATGCCCTGCGGACCCGAGACGGCCAAGTGATACCCTACGAACACAAGCGGGGACGCTGCGGTCGCGACGAGAACAAACAACCCCAAGCCTGGGACAGCGACAAACTGCAAATCCTCGCCTACTGCTGCTTGCTCGAATCCACCTCTGGGATAGTCGTTTCCGAAGGCAGAATCCGCTACCACGCCGATAACGTCCTGATTCGCGTCCCCCTCGACGAGACGGGACGGGAGATGGTGCGCGAGGCGATCGAAACCGCCCGAAAATTGCGCGCCTCGATCGATCGTCCCCCAGTCACCGATAACGAACGCCTGTGCGCCCGCTGTTCCCTCGCCCCCGTTTGCCTGCCCGAAGAAGCGCGATTGGTTCACGACAAAGAATGGCAACCGATGCGGCTGTTTCCCCAAGACGACGATCGCCAAATCGTACACGTCCTCGAACCGGGAACCCGCGTGGGACGGACTGGAGAACAGCTCAAAATAACCCGATGCGATCGATCCGTGGAAAAAGTCGCCGTTCGCGAACTCGGACAAGTCGTCCTCCACAGTTTTTCCCAAATCTCCACCCAAGCCCTCCATTTTTGCGCCAGTCAAGGAGTGGGCGTGCATTGGATTTCCGGTGGCGGGCGCTATATCGGCAGTTTCGATCGGGGCGCGGGCAGCATCCAACGGCGGATTCGCCAATACCAAGCCCTATCGGATACTCCCACCTGTCTGGAGTTGGCGCGAAAGTTGGTCGCCTGTCGCGGCCGGGGACAGCGCCAGTTTCTCATGCGGGGTAAGCGGAACCTGAAGCGAAATCTGAAGCGAAATCTGAAGGGCAAATCGGCACCGCTAGAAGATGCGATCGCCCAAATGAAAAAAAACCTCAAACAAGCTGCAAAAGCCCCTTCGTTAGACAGTCTGCTGGGGATTGAAGGTAATTTAGCCGCCCTCTATTTCGGCGCGCTTCCCTGTCTGGTGGGAAGCAACGTCCCTGCGGCGCTGCACTTCTCCCATCGCAATCGCCGCCCCCCGAAAGATCGATTTAACGCCCTGCTGAGTTTTGGCTACGCCCTCCTCCTCAAAGATGTCACCCAAGCCATCCTCAGCGTCGGGTTGGAGTCGGCCCTGGGTTTCTACCACCAGCCTCGCACCCAAGCGCCGCCGCTGGCATTGGATTTGATGGAAATTTTCCGAGTTCCCCTCGTCGATGCGATCGTCCTGTCGTCGGTGAATCGCGATTGGTGGGATGTCGTTGAAGACTTTGAAGTGCGCGGAGAACAGGTGTGGTTGAGCGATACGGGACGGCGCAAGTTCGCCACTCTCTACGAACGGCGCAAGGAAGAAACTTGGAAACACCCCGCCACCGGATATTCTCTCACCTATCGCCGCCTGCTGGAACTCGAAGTGCGGTTGCTGGAGAAGGAATGGCTGGGGGAAGGGGGTTTGTTCGCCCGATTGGTGTTGCGTTGAGGTCAAACCATGGCAGAATCCAAACATTGGTATTTGATTTGCTACGATATTCGCTGTCCCAAGCGGTGGCGCAAGGCTTACAAGTTGCTCGGCGGTTACGGTCACCGATTGCAATACTCTATTTTTCGCTGTTGGCTATCTGGGCGCAGCCGGGAAAAGTTGCGCTGGGAGTTGGAAACGATTTTGACCTCAGAGGACGACTTGCTACTGATTCGCCTTTCCCATCAATGCGTTAAGGGCATTGGGGGGTACAATCGTCCCGATGCGTGGCGGTTTGAAGAGGAAGGGTATCGGCTGGTTTGACAAGCATGGCTAAATGTCGATGGAATTGATGGCGGCTGGAGGCGGCAAGCATCGATGGGGTCAGGGTTTGGGGGATTTCGAGAGGGTGCGGCGTGCTTGTAAAATGCTAGAACCTAGACTGGGTGGGGAATGTAGCGTGTCGGTTTTTGGGGAAAATGGGAGATTTGGCGAGGCGATCGCTTTTTTGGGTGGCGTGCTTGTAAAATGGTTGAGGAGCGCTCGCCCGGTAAGGGTTTCAGCGGCCGCTGTGCGATACCTCTGATTGCCGTAAGGCGTTGAGCACGATATCCGATTCCCGATCGCTCTGGAGTTGTGCGTTGTGCGATACCTCTGATTGCCGTAAGGCGTTGAGCACTTCTCCATGATGAAATTGAAAAGGAAACTGGAATTCGTGCGATACCTCTGATTGCCGTAAGGCGTTGAGCACGCAGAATCAGTCACTTGAATTGTGCAAGCCTGCCTCAGTGCGATACCTCTGATTGCCGTAAGGCGTTGAGCACAAGATTTGAGCGAGTTGGAAGAGGAGAAAGCCCAGCGTGCAACACCTCTGATTGCCGCAAGGCGTTGAGCACTGGTGGGAAAACTACCTCAAAGAATGCGATAACCGTGCATTACCTATGATTGCCGCAAGGCGTTGAGCACGTGTGTCATTTTTTCTCATTGCCTGTGGTACAAAGTGCGTTACCTATGATTGCCGTAAGGCGTTGAGTGCTTCTTGCTCCGACCAGCTGATACCTGGTTAGAGAGTGCGATTACCTGAGATGCCGTTAGGCGTTAAGCACGAACGTGGCTATAAATTTGCGCTCTTCCCCATTCCCCATTCCCCATTCCCTATTTACCTTTAAATTAGTTAATATCAAACCGTTAAATACACTACTAAAAAAGAAAGAGGTTTGATACAATTAATACAGAAAAAAATCGTTTCCCCTTTAGAAGGCGAGTATTTCAATTTTGTTTGAGTACAAATGTAAGTGAAAGTACTCAAACCTTCCCGTTTCCCCAAACTACTCAAATCGCTTCAAAGCTTTGCAGAATCAGAGCTTAGGTTGAGTGCAACAATCATCGAACCGGGGCAATAAAGTACAAGTACCCATTGCCCAAAATACTCGTACCCCAAGGTTCAAAAAAATTTTTTTCCTTGAAAAGTCAAGGGATACAGCGTCTGAGTACAGCGTTAATAACCTAATCAATCCTATCGTCGATGGCGATCGCATCCGAGTTTGGAGCCGTTGCTATAACTCATTCAACGCCGAACACCCAGTTTTGAGGCAGTGTCGGTGAGACCCAGAAAAGGTAAACCCCTAGCCTTAGCTAGCACAGATCCCTAACTCTACTTACCTCCTTTGGGTTTCAACGATAAAAGCTCGATCGATATCATTTCAGGCGTATTCACCCTTTTCGGATTGCCCTTGAGATTTTGAATCGACTAGCGTAATCCCCACCCATACACCGGGAAATCATCGATCGAACGACTGGGTTTTGGCTTTCCCGTCACGCTCTTCTCAAACAGAAGGTATTGCGGGTCTGACATTACTAATAAGTTCTCGGGCTTCACGGCCCCATGCAGAACGACTTATCGAGTTATCGATTCAAATGCAGACCCAGCCACCCAGCTTTTTGAGCCAGCTTTTGAGCCAGCTTTTGAGCCAGCTTTTGAGCCAGCTTTTTCAGGGCGCGACCTGTGTATATCCCTTGTACTATCACCCTCACACCAAACCCATGACGCCACCGCCATCTTGCGCCCTTGCCGACGCACCGACAGCAACACCTCAAGTAGACATTACTTTGACCAAAACCAAAACCCAGGTTAAAAAGTCTGGCGGTGGCTGCGGCTGTAGCACCAAAAATGATGCCACCACCGGGATGAGCGAATCCCTCAAAGAGAGAATCGAAAAGCATCCCTGCTACAGCGAAGAAGCTCATCACCACTACGCTCGGATGCACGTTGCGGTTGCCCCGGCATGTAACATTCAGTGCAACTACTGCAACCGCAAATACGACTGCGCCAACGAAAGTCGTCCCGGTGTCGTCAGCGAACTGCTCACCCCCGAAGAAGCCGCACATAAAGCATTAGTAGTGGCCGGAAAGATTCCCCAGATGACCGTGTTGGGAATTGCCGGTCCCGGAGACCCCCTCGCTAACCCCGAGAAAACCTTCCGCACCTTCGAGCTGATTGCCGACAAAGCTCCCGACATTAAACTGTGTCTGTCTACCAACGGGTTGATGTTACCCGACCATGTAGACCGCATCAAAGAACTCAACGTCGATCACGTCACCATCACTATTAATATGGTTGACCCCAACGTCGGCGAGCAAATCTACCCCTGGGTTCACTACCGCCGCAAGCGCTATCGGGGCATCGAAGGGGTGAGAATCCTCCACGAACGACAGATGGAAGGGTTGCAGGCCCTCCAAGAAGCGGACATTCTGTGCAAAGTCAACTCGGTCTTGATTCCAGGGATTAACGACGAGCATTTACCCGAAGTCAACAAAGCCATTCGCGATCGCGGCGCGTTCCTCCACAACATCATGCCGCTGATTTCTGCCCCCGAACACGGCACTTACTTCGGTCTCAACGGTCAGCGCGGCCCCAACCCCAAAGAGTTGAAGAGCGTTCAAGATAAATGCTCCGGCAACATGAAAATGATGCGCCACTGCCGCCAGTGCCGCGCCGATGCCGTCGGACTTCTCGGCGAAGACCGCAGCCAGGAATTTACCAAAGAGAAATTCATGGACATGTCGGCCGACTACAGCGTCGAACAGCGTAAAGCCGTGCATTTGAGCATCGAGCAAACCAAAGCCGCCGTCGCCGAGAAGAAAGCCGCCGCCCGCCGTCGCGCCGTCACGGTCAATTCGCCCAAAGTCCTAGTGGCCGTTGCCACCAAAGGGGGCGGTCTGGTGAACCAACACTTCGGTCATGCCAAAGAGTTCATGATTTACGAAGTGGATGCGAACGATGCCAAATTCATCGGTCACCGCAAAGTCGCCGACTACTGCCAGGGTGGCTACGGCGAAGACGCAGCCCTCGAAGGCATCATCAACACGATCGCCGACTGTAAAGCCGTTCTCACCGCCAAAGTGGGGCCTTGCCCCATGACGAAACTGCAAAACGCCGGATTAATCGTCGTCGAAGCTTACGACGCGATCGAAGCCGTTGCCCGCGAGTTCTATAACACCCATGTTTTAGGAGCGTAAGCGAGATGACGATCTACCTAGACAACAACGCGACCACCCGAGTCGATCCCCTGGTCGTCGAGGTAATGGTTCCCTACCTCAGCGAACTCTACGGTAACCCCTCATCTATGCATCGCTTCGGCGGACAGGTCGGGGCAGCCGTCCAAACCGCCAGAACCCAAGTCGCCACCCTCCTCGGCGCGGACGATACGGAAATTATCTTTACCAGTTGCGGCAGCGAAGGCAATAACACTGCCATCCACGCCGCCCTGGCCGCCCAACCGGATAAACGCCATATCGTTACGACAGCCGTCGAACACCCCGCGATTCTCAACGTCTGCAAGCACCTCGAAAAGCGCGGCTATCAAGTCACCTACCTCTCGGTAGACGGACGCGGTCAGCTCGATTTGATGGAGCTAGAAGCGGCGATGACCGGCGGTACGGCTCTGGTAACGACGATGTACGCCAATAACGAAACCGGGGTGATTTTCCCGGTCGAGCAAATTGGAGCGATCGCCAAAGAATACGGAGCCACCTTCCACGTCGATGCCGTCCAAGCGGTGGGTAAAGTGCCCATGCACTTGCAAACGAGCACCATCGACCTGATGACCCTCTCCGGTCACAAACTGCACGCTCCCAAAGGCATCGGCGCGCTCTACGTCCGTCGCGGCTACCGCTTCCGTCCTTTCATTCTGGGAGGACATCAAGAGCGCGGCCGCAGAGCCGGAACCCAAAACGTCCCCGGCATCGTGGGATTGGGAGCCGCCGCCGCTCTGGCACGCAAGCACCTGGTTTTGGTCGATCGAGAATCCCAACTGAGAGACCGACTCGAAACCGAACTCCTCGCGCGGATTCCCGATTGCGAAGTCAACGGGGGCGGCACGACTCGCTTACCCAACACCACCAACATCGGCTTCAAATATATCGAAGGAGAAGCGATTCTGTTCATGCTCGATCGGCACGGCATCTGCGCCTCCTCCGGTTCGGCCTGCACCTCCGGTTCCCTCGACCCCTCCCACGTTTTGATGGCCATGGGGCTGCCCTACACCATCCTCCACGGTTCGATTCGCTTCAGCCTGTCGCGGTTCACCACCCCTGCCGAGATCGAGAAAGTTCTCGGGGTGATGCCGGGTATCGTCGAAAAACTGCGGGCCCTCTCTCCCTTCAGCAGCGATGGAGCCGACTGGTTGCAAGAACGCGACCTCGCCCGCAGCGCGTAGATCGTGTTGCCCTGGAGTGGGCGAAGCATTTGGATTTGTGAGATTTCGTTGCCTCGAGTGTTTATCGCTCAAATGCTTTGCCCCTACAAGCCTTCCTCCCTCCACTCCTCACCCCAGAAACCATCATGTGGGACTATTCCGAAAAAGTACTCGAACTGTTTTATAACCCGATCAACCAAGGGGCGATCGCCCCGACTGAAGAACCCGATACCGCCGTAGTGTACGGCGAAGTGGGAAGTATTGCCTGCGGTGATGCCCTGAGACTGCACCTAAAAATTCAAGTTTCTGAAGACGCAATTTTAGATGCGAGCTTTCAGACCTTCGGTTGCACCAGCGCGATCGCCTCCTCCTCGGCCCTAACCGAAATCGTTAAAGGTAAAACCCTCGACGAAGCCCTCAATCTTTCCAACCACGATATTGCCGACTATCTCGGCGGGTTGCCCGAAGCCAAGATGCACTGCTCGGTGATGGGTCAAGAAGCCCTCGAAGCGGCGATCTACAAATATCGCGGTATCGAAGTTGAAGAGCACGAAGATGACGACGGCACCCTGATTTGTTCTTGCTTCGGCATCTCCGAACCGCGCATTCGCCGGGTGATTATCGAAAACGACCTCACCGATGTCGAACAAGTCACCAACTACGTCAAAGCCGGTGGCAGTTGCGGTTCCTGCTTGGCGAATATCGAAGACATCCTCATCGAAGTGCGCCAGGAAAGAGTCACTCTCTCGGCGCGAGTCGAAGCCGAAGTCGCCGCAGCGCCGCTGAGTCCGATTCAAAAAATCAACCGGATTCAGGAAGTCCTCGCCGAAGAAGTACGTCCGGCCTTGCTCGCCGATGGTGGCGATGTCGAACTCTACGACGTAAGCGGCGACCTGGTGAAAGTGCAACTTAAAGGCGCGTGCAACGGCTGTATCGGCAGTGCCGACACCTTGAAAAACGCGATCGAATCCCGACTCAAGAGCAGTATTTCCCCCGCTCTCAAAGTCGAAGCCGTCTAACAGATTTTTCCCCTTAAACCCATGACCTTATTGCATCTAACCTTTACCTTCGAGCGATCGCCCCCGTTCTAGCCGCTCGAGACTGGAGCCTCAAAGAAAACCTCCCTAGGCTATCGTACGGCTCTACCCGATTCAACGAATGAATCTTCAATTCAGAACCAACGTTCGCCCAACCAATTCAGGAGAATTCCCATGAGACAGATTGCATTTTACGGAAAAGGCGGTATCGGCAAATCCACCACCTCTCAAAACACGATTGCCGGTATGGCCGATCGCCAGCGCATGATGATTGTAGGCTGCGACCCGAAAGCAGACTCCACCCGCTTGATGCTCCACAGCAAAGCCCAAACCACCATTCTCCACCTGGCAGCCGAGCGGGGAGCCGTTGAAGACCTCGAACTCGAGGAAGTGTTGCTCACCGGCTACAAAAACGTCAAGTGCGTTGAGTCTGGCGGTCCGGAACCGGGGGTAGGCTGCGCCGGACGGGGCATCATCACCGCCATCAACTTCCTCGAAGAAGAAGGCGCTTACGAAGATCTGGATTTCGTTTCCTACGACGTGTTAGGGGACGTGGTTTGCGGCGGTTTCGCCATGCCCATCCGGGAAGGCAAAGCCCAAGAAATCTACATCGTGGTTTCCGGTGAAATGATGGCCATGTACGCGGCCAACAACATCGCCCGAGGCATTCTCAAGTACGCTCACTCCGGTGGCGTTCGCTTGGGCGGCTTGATTTGCAACAGCCGCAACGTCGATCAAGAAGTCGAGCTAATCGAAGCCCTAGCCGAGAAGCTCAACACCCAAATGATTCACTTCGTCCCCCGCGACAACATCGTCCAACACGCCGAACTGCGCCGGATGACCGTCATCGAGTACGCTCCCGACAGCAAGCAGGCCGACGAGTATCGCACGCTTGCCAAGAAGATCGAAGACAACAAGAACCTCGTCATCCCCACTCCCATCTCGATGGACGAACTCGAGGAACTCTTGGTCGAGTTCGGTCTGCTCGGCGGCGACGAAGAATACGAAAAAGCGATCGCCCAAGACCAAGGCAAAGCCCCTGCGACCGTATAGGTATTGACGCTTTGACCCCCATTTCCGAGCGGGGTCGGCAAGCGACGATCTGCCGATCTTGCCTTCCCCCTCGGGTCTGACCTCTCCTCTCCCAACTCGATCCCTACAGAAAATAGCGAGGACACCATGAGCACCGTAGAAGACAGAAAAGGACTCGTCCAGGAAGTTCTGGATGCGTATCCCGAGAAAGCCCAAAAAAGACGCTCCAAGCATCTCAACGTCAAAGAAGAAGGCGCTTCCGACTGCGGCGTTAAGTCCAACAAAAAATCCGTTCCCGGCGTAATGACCACCCGTGGTTGTGCCTATGCAGGAGCCAAAGGGGTCGTCTGGGGTCCGGTCAAAGATATGATTCACGTCAGTCACGGCCCGGTGGGCTGCGGCTACTACTCCTGGTCCGGTCGCCGCAACTACTACGTCGGCACCACGGGGGTCGATACCTTCGGCACCATGCAGTTCACCTCCGATTTCCAAGAACGGGATATCGTCTTCGGCGGTGACAAAAAACTCGACAAGCTCATCGACGAACTTGAAGAACTGTTCCCCTTGAGCAAAGGCACGACGATTGAATCGGAATGTCCGGTGGGGTTGATCGGGGACGACATCGAAGCAGTCGCCAAGAAACAAGCCAAGAAAACGGGCAAGCCGGTGGTTCCCGTGCGCTGCGAAGGATTCCGAGGCGTGTCTCAATCCCTCGGTCACCATATCGCCAACGACACCGTGCGGGATTGGGTGCTGCCCAAAGCCGACGAGTACCGCCAAACCCCCGAAGGATACGAACAGAGTCCCTATGATGTCAACATCATCGGCGACTACAACATCGGTGGAGATGCCTGGCCCAGCCGCAAACTGCTCGAAGACATCGGATTGCGAGTCATCTGCCAGTTCTCCGGAGATGGTAGCTTCAACGAAGTGGTGATGACCCCCTTAGCCAAACTCAACCTCATCCACTGCTATCGGTCGATGAACTACATCTGCCGCTTCATGGAAGAGAAATACGGCATCGGCTGGTTAGAATACAACTTCTTCGGTCCGACACAAATTGCCAAGTCCCTGCGCAAGATTGCCGAGCAATTCGACGAGAAGATTCAAGCCCAAGCCGAAGAAGTCATCGCCGCCAACCAAAAGCGGATGGATGCGATCGTCGCCAAGTACCGCCCCCGCTTAGAAGGCAAGACCGTGATGATGATGGTCGGCGGTCTGCGTCCGCGCCACGTCATCCCCGCCTTTGAAGACCTGGGCATGAACGTGATTGGTACGGGGTATGAATTCGGTCACGGTGACGACTACAAACGCACCGCCGACTACGTCAAAGAAGGCACCGTTATCTACGATGACGTGAGCGGCTACGAATTTGAAGAATTTGCCAAACAGCTCAAGCCCGACTTGATTGCTGCCGGAATTAAAGAGAAGTACGTCTTCCAGAAGATGGCCCTTCCCTTCCGTCAGATGCACTCTTGGGATTATTCGGGTCCCTACCACGGTTACGAAGGCTTTGAAGTCTTCGCCCGCGACATGGATTTAGCCATCAACAACCCCACTTGGGGTCTGGTAAACGCTCCCTGGAAGAAATAGAGCCTCGGAAGCAGGGGGAGAAACGGGGGAAATAGGAGAAACGGGAGAATTTAGCCCCCCGAAGCCTCCGAAGCCCCCGAAGCCCCCGAGAGCTAGCGAAGTTCCCCACCTCCCCACCTTCTCACCTTCTCATCTCCCTATCCCTCCAACAAGGAAGAACATCATGACTGAGAATACCAATCCCCAAGTGCCGGATAATAGCCCTCAGAACACCCCAGACCCCGGCACAATCCAAGACCACTTCGACCTGTTCCAGACGGATACTTACCAAGATCTATTCGAGTACAAGCGTCAGTTTGAAGGCGCGCACAGCCGAGAAAAAGTAGCAGAAGTCGCCGAGTGGACGAAGTCTTGGGAATATCGAGAAAAGAACTTCGAGCGCAAAGCCCTCACCATTAACCCGGCCAAAGCCTGTCAGCCCCTCGGTGCTCTGTTCGTTGCCGCTGGTTTTGAAGGCACGCTGCCCTACAGCCACGGTTCTCAAGGTTGCGTCGCCTACTTCCGCACCCACCTAACCCGCAACTACAAAGAGCCGTTCCAAGCGGTTTCCTCTTCGATGACCGAAGATGCGGCGGTGTTCGGGGGACTCAATAACCTCAAGCAGGGACTCGAAAACGCCTATAAACTCTACAATCCCAAGATGATCGCCCTATGCACCACCTGCATGGCTGAGGTGATCGGGGATGACATCGGGGCGTTCATTCAAACGACGAAAATCGATGGGTTAATTCCTGAAGACCTGCCCGTCCCCTCTGCCCACACCCCCAGCTTCGTCGGTTCCCACATTACCGGCTACGACAACATGCTCAAGAGCATCTTGGCGACGCTGACGGCAGGCAAAAAAGCCGAAACCACCAACGGCAAGTTCAACTTTAACTTGGGCTTCGATCCTTACGTGGGCAACACCCGCGAACTCAAGCGGATTCTGGGATTGTTCGGCATCGACTACACCATCCTCTCGGATAACTCCGATACCTTCGATTCTCCCAACACCGGAGAATTCGAGATGTACAACGGGCTGACGACCCTCGAGGATGCCGCCGATTCGATTAACGCCGAAGGGACGTTCTTCTTCCAGAAGTACACCACCCCCAAAACTCAGGAGTACGTCACCAAGGATTGGGACCAAAAGACTTATAACTTCCGGCCCTTCGGCATCCAGGGAACTGACGAGTTCCTAATGGCCCTCTCGGCAATTACGGGTAAGGCAATTCCCTTAGAACTCCAGCAAGAACGCGGTCGTGCCGTCGATGCGCTCACCGACTCCCAAGCATGGATTCACGGCAAGCGCGTTGCCCTCTACGGCGACCCCGACCATGTTTTGAACCTGACCCGGTTCTTGTTAGAAATGGGGGCCGAACCCATTCACATCGTCGTCACCAACACTGACAAAGCTTTCGAGACAGAGATTCGCGAGCTGCTCACCAACAGTCCCTACGGACAAGAAGCGACGGTGTGGGGCAAGAAAGACCTATGGCACTTGCGATCGCTCATGTTCACCGAACCCGTTGACTTGCTGATTGGCAACTCCTACGGCAAGTACCTGTGGCGCGACACCGGCACCCCGCTCGTGCGCATCGGCTATCCGATTTTCGATCGCCACCACATGCACCGCTACGCCACCCTCGGCTACCAAGGTGCCATCAACCAGTTCAACTGGATCGTCAATACGATCCTCGACGAACTCGATCGTCAAACCATCGTCCCGGCGAAGACGGACATCTCCTTTGACCTGATTCGCTAGTTTTGCCTCACTCAGAGATGCACCGGTGCATCTCTGAGTACCCACTACAGGAATTTGTCATGCGTCTGAGTGAAGAAGTCGAACTTGATTCCCCCCCCATTTTCGATATGGGCAACCGCGTTCGGGTACGCAAGCTGATTCGGAATGACGGCACGTTTCCCGGTAAAGATATCGGTTTTCATTTAGCTAAAAAAGGCGACATCGGCTACATCGTCGGCATTGGCACTTACCTGCAACGGGCCTACGTCTACTCCGTCCACTTTCTCGAATCCAACTATGTTGTCGGCTGTCTGAGCAAAGAGTTAGAACTGGCCGAAGATCGAGATCCGTCGCCGGAGTCCTAACAGCTAAACCCTCAACACCAGTACCGATCGTGTCTCTTGTCACTTCCTCCCACTCCCCCTCTTCTCTCTCCTCTTCTATTTCTTCTCCCATCGCTTCCCCCCTGGCAGGGGGGAGCCAGGGGGGTTCTCGAACCCCTAAAGAGACGAAAGATCGCCCCAGCCTAGATTTATTGGCTCCCCTGCGCCGTTGGGTCGATCGTATAGAAATTCATAACCCTCGGTTCGCTCATTTAATTTGTTATCTAATTCCCGGTAGCTGTCCCTTCGAGCGTGATGTGCCGTTCTTCGGTCGCACGATCCACATCCCGGCACTGTGCACCCTCAACCCCCTCTATGAAGAATTCATAAGTCTGCGGTTCCGGGCGCTATCTTACCTCGCCGATGTCCACCACGAAGATATCACCCGATACCTTTCGTAATCGTCAGTTCCCGATAAAACCGTTTCAGTCTGGGTAAGAGGTCGAGGAAATGACGCACGATGAATCGGAAAGAGAGAATTTTTAATTTTTAATTTTTAATTTTGCATTCTCTCCCCCAGCCTCCCCAGCTCCCGAAGCCCCCAAAGCTCCCGAAGCCCCCAAAGCTCCCGAAGCC
>JAXHUC010000003.1:77846-93888 GCA_034189805.1 Cyanobacteriota bacterium | reverse complement strand
ACATTTTTTTCCCTTATGACAATGAGAAACGCTATATTTTTCTTGCCTATACTGATTCATTCTCTCCTAACTTAATCCCCTCATATAAATCTTTAAGTGCGATTTCAAGAGAAACGGATGAAAGCGAAAAATCTGCCTCTAGTCCGTCATACTCCGAGAAAATCCATTGCCGATCGCTCGTTTTCACATATTGCTCGACGTGATATTTATATTGGTCGATTAATAAATATTCTTGAAATGAGGGAATCGTACGATAAGCCGCAAATTTTTCATCTCGATCGTAGCTTTTCGTCGATTTAGACAGTACTTCGGCAATTAATAAAGGGTTAGTAATGGTATCGGTACGTCCCGTTTGTAATTCTAAGGGACGATGTGCCACCATGACATCTGGATACGTATAGAGTTTCCGTTGGGGAATCCACAAACGTTGGTCGGCAATAAAAATACTATAGGGTTTCCCTTTCAAACTAACGCGCAAAATTGCATTGAGAATACTGGCAATCTCGTTGTGTTCTGGCGTTCCACCCGTCATGCTGAAAATCTTTCCATCAAGATATTCATGTCGTTCCTCAGAGTCAATTTCAAACTCTAAATATTCTTCAAGAGAATAGTGTTGGGTTTCGGTTTGAATTATCATAGAATAACCGACTCTCGATCGAATGCAATAACTTTAGAGGCGATCGAATTTTCTAGAAATTAAGCTTACCGTAGCATGAAAATTAAGAATTAACAGTCGATCTCCCTCGTGCGATTGACTTTGGCAGCAAACACCATCACATTCCCTTCTCTTGCGGGAAAATGACAGTTTAAGCGCGAGGGGTGAACGGAAGAACGGGGAGAGGGCGATGCAGCGATCGAAAGAATTATGCATTTTTAATTTTGCATTTTGCATTTTGCATTTTTAATTCTCTCTCCCCATCCCGAAACCTCACCCCTCCCGCAACCGCTCCAACTCCTCCAATGTAAACGGATTTTCTCCCCGTTGCAGGGCATCGAGCCAGCCTTGCCGTTGCAGTCTTTCCGCTTCCGAGTCCTCAAACGCCCGCAAATCCAGCGCCGCTTGAAAATCTTCGATCGCCCCGGCAATATCCCCCGTCAGCGCCCGCGCCAAGCCCCGCGTATCCCGGCATTCCCCATTTTCGGGCGACAGGCGTACGGCACTTTCCCCGGCAAACAGAACATCGGCGGCGCGGTGGTGCAAACAACCGAACCAACACAAACAATTCCAAAAGCGAGGGGAAACCTTCAAGTCGGCATCCAGATGTTGCGCTTCTCGGTACGCAGCCAGGGCCCCATCGATCTGTCCTTGCATCGCCAAGCGGTATCCCCGACTCAACGCCGTCGCTGCCGTAAAATTGTGCTGTCCGACGAGTTGGTCGGAGATATTTCGCGCTTCGTGTAACCCGATCGCATTTCCCCACTGCGTCCCGCTATCCCATTTCACCTCCGTGAGATCTGCCCGACTCAAATACGCGCCGCCCAGATTCGCGCCGCTTAAATCAGCCCGAATTAAATCCGCGCCACTCAGATGCGTCCCACTCAGATTCGCCCCGTCGAGATCCGTGCGAATCAGGTAAGCCTCTCTCAAATCCGTGCCATCGAGGTTCGCGTGCATCAAGTCGGCACTGCTGAGATTTGCCCCAACGAGTTTCGTCCCCGTGAGGTTGGCCCGAATCAGGTGGGCGCTTCCCAGATTCGCCCCAGTCAGGTTCGCCCCGGTCAGGTTGACCCCGGTCAATTTCGCCCGCATCAGGTAAGCCCGCACCAAGTCCGTTCCCGAAAGGTCTGCCCCCGAGAGATCCGCCCGCATCAAATTGGCGCTGCTGAGGTTGGCCCCGGTGAGATTTGCCCCGTTGAGATTCGCCCCATTGAGATTGGCATTATTCAGATAAGCCCCGCGCAGGTCGGCCCCGGTGAGGTCGGCATTGCACAAATCCGCCCCACTCAGATACGTTCCGCCGAGATCCGCGCCGGAGAGATCCGTACCTCGCAGGTAAGCGCCGGATAAATCCGCCCCGCGCAAATCCGTTCCCCGCAAATCTGCCCCGCGCAAATCCGCCCCGCCCAGATTCACCCCTTTGAGGTTGGCACTGCTGAGATTTGCGCCGCTGAGGTTCGCACTGCTGAGGTTGGCGCTGTCCAAGTTCGCGCCGCTGAGGTTCGCGCCGCCCAGATTCGCCCCGCCGAGGTTGGCGCAGGTGAAGAATTTGCCAGCAATTTTCCCAAACTCCCAAATTCCCAGACATTGACTGTAACCGACGACGCGCAACAGCCGATCGCGATCGAACTCGTCGGAATCCTTCTCGCCGCAGGGGTAAAATACAATCTCGTCTTTCAAATCCTCCCGCGACTGTCCGTAGCGGTGCAACTCCAACAGCAAAATCAGCACGTTCAACCCGGCGTAGATATCCACCTGGCACTGTCCCCGTTCGATGCCGTATTTCTGCAACTGCCGCGCCTTCCCCCAAGGAAGATTTTCGGCGGAAGCGTCGAACAGCTCCAAAAACGCCCCTTCGCACCAGCCGCGATAGAATTCCTGCAACCGCTCGAAGAGGGCCGCGATCGATCCCGCTTGTCCCTCTAAGGCTTCGTTTTGGCGCAACAGCACCCGCAGGTAACCGACAATTTCCCCGCTCAGATTGCCGTAGCCGAGCAGGTCGTAGACTTGTTTGTTAAAGGTGGCTTCGTCGATGGTGTAGGTTTTGCGCCGCCGACCGGTTTTCTGAGTCCAGTCGGTGAGGGTTTGGGCCATCCGTTCGGCACAGAGGAATTCCCCAAAGCTCTTGTGGAAAAACTCCACGGAATTTTCCCGATCGGCCGTCGCTTTCAGATAAAATGCCGCTAGAGCGTTTTTCAGGGGGTTTTTCTGGGCGTTTTGCCGCGCCACTTCGATGAGTTCTTTCGCCCCGGCATTCCCCTGAGCCACCAGTCGGTCTTCGATCGGTTGAATTGAAGAGCGCTCGTTCCCCGACTGCACTACGCACAATCCCGCCTCGGCAAGCAAACTGCGCAAATCTTCCTCGTCCAATCCGACGATTTTCGGATTCAGGTTGCGACCGTCTTCTGACCGTTGCTTGGTCAAAACCCATTCGAGCGCCGCCTGATACACCCGCACTTTCAACTCGTCCCCATCTTCGGTGTCGAAGGTTTCGGCGCTGAAGCTGTCATCTCGGTGCATCGCCGCGAGCAAATACAGCAGCAGGGGTTCCCGCGCCAGTTCCCGCACCTGTTCGGGACAGCGATTATCTTCGAGAAACTGCCGGAATTTGACCGTCTTTTCCGTTCCGGCGAGCTTTTCCCACTTCTGGAACCAGGTCTGCTGGATCTGCGGCGACATCAGCTCGATCGCCACCCGTGCTAAATTGGGGGGCATCGTGCGTTCGAGTCCTGCCAGCGCCAGAGGTCGGCCGGTGATAATCACTCGATGTCCCCGTTCGCTATTTTCGGCGGCCCGCTTTTGGAACTTTTCCACCTGGTCGAGGAGTTGTTCGACCCCGTCTTGACCTCCCCGTTCCAGGAGTAACTCGTCGAAGCCATCGAGTAAGAACAAAAATCGGGTATTTCGATCGGTCAGCCAACCGGAATCATTCGAGGCAAAGTCCCATCCCACCGCCGCACTCAGGGTTTTATCGAGATCGACTTCAAAGGCCGTCACATCCCGCAGGCGAATTAATATTGGCGTGTAAATCGGGTGCAGTTCTCGTCGCACCCAGTCGGCAAACATCCGGCAAAACACGCTTTTTCCCCGTCCGGGACCCCCCTGAACGAACAGAACTTGTTTGTGTCGGTCGGCTTCTTGGAGTAAATTTGCCGCCCAGATTTCGATATTTTCGGTGCGGGTCTCCCGTACCACCTTCCCGTCCCGTACGGGTTTGACTTCTAGGGGAACGTAGATGTCTCGAAAGGCAAAGGCTTCGTCGAAGACCGTCTCGTCGGGTTGGATGGCGATGATTTCTTGCAAGTACTTGTCGATGCTGCCGTAGGCTTCGAGATCTCGCAGCCATCCTTCACCGTAAATCGCCGCGAGGGTCGGCACTTTATCTCGCACTTGGGCCACTGCTTCTTTGAGGTAGCGATGAGTCCCGCGCGATATCCGTTCGGACACCGTTCGCGCTTCGGTTGCCGACCATCCCGACTCCTGCAAGCGATCGACTAAAATCGGGTCGAAGGCTTTGGCGAGGGGAGAGTCGTGGAAACAAATTAGGGTTTCTCGCGCGTCTCGATCGTCAAAGGGAATCGTACCGAGATCGAGCTGTTCTCCTATATTTTGAATGCGATCGATCAGACCTGCTGAGGCTTTTTTATCTTGCAAAAGCGTGACGATTTTCTCGATTTTCGGATGTTGGGGCAAATACTTTCGTAAAAACTGGCGCGTACTTTCCAAATACGCCGCCTGACTGACTAAAAGTACTGCTTCTTCTAAACTCGGTTCTTGGCGGGTTCGATCGACAATAAACTGTAAAATTCCCGTTGCTAGAGAAACAAACGGCAAGGTCGAACCGGCGACCTGAGCCAACGGTGAATTGAGTACGTCTAGCAGAGAGTCTAGATTGGCAATGAATGGGGCGAGTTCTCGGGCCGTTTTGTTTTCCTCAAGTGCCTTTGCTAAGTCCAGAACCATTCCGGTTGCATCGGTCGTGCTGTCAATTGCTTCGGACCAAGGAATTTGAATTTCCGTATTGAGAACCGTCCAGATATTGCGCCATAGTTTGTTTGCCATTCGCGCTTCTACCTCGAAAAATCCCTGGATCGATCGTAAGCATAACCACTAAAAAATAACCTCTGTGCAATTACGGAAAATTGCGAAAACCACCTCAAATTGAAGACTTATGTTTAATGTGTATTTTTTGTGAAACTGATTTGAAGTTATGAGTTGAGTCAGAGCGTAGAAAATGAAAAATACTGGTAGCGATCGCTAGATCGGTCTGTATTTTAGTGCAAACTCTTCGTGCCAAAATTGTGCCGAAAGTAACGACCAAACTTTTTACTTGAAGTTTCTGTAAAAATACGGAATTATCAATCTAATTAAAATAACATATTTTGCCGATATCAAAGCTCAAACTAGATAAGAATCCGCTATATTCCATTTTAAAAAATTCGATCGAGTCAACCAAGCCGATTCGGATGAATACCGATCGAGTCTTTATGTCGTAACACCGCGACTAGCTTTTGAAATTGATGAGGAGAGACTGGCAAAGGGGAGAGGAGGACGAATGAAATCGAGGAACCCGAGCGTACGAGAAGAATACACCTCAATTTTCGCCCCAATCTTAATTTATATCAAAAAATCGCCCGATCGAAAAAGTTTTTCACATCATTTTGCAACATTATTAACTTTTATGAGAAAAACAGGCGATCGAGTTCGTTTTTCATCTCAAGCCGGTAAGATTGGCTCTTAAATCCATCGGGACTGTCTCCCCGAATATCGAGAAGTCGATCGGGCAATTGCAATCTTCGAGCTAAATCGGGTTTGCGGACAAAAGTCAAGGCACTAATCTTAAAACAATATTAATTTTGACAGGTAAAATGCACGAATGGTCTCGATATTCGGGTGGGAATAGAAGTTACCGACAGGTCACATAAATGCGACCGTATATTCCATCGACTTAACACAATTAGGAGTGCGATAAAATGCCACTGACAAAACGATGTATCGCTGAATGTATCGGCACGTTCTGGTTAGTTTTCGGAGGCTGTGGCAGTGCGGTACTCGCTGCGGCCTATACCGCTGATGGTGCCAATATTGCCGAAAGTACCGCCTTTCCTTTGGGAATTGGTTTGGTGGGAGTTTCCCTCGCCTTCGGTCTGACGGTGATGACGATGGCTTATGCGATCGGCCATATTTCCGGCTGCCATCTCAATCCTGCCGTTTCCTTCGGACTTTGGGCGGCCAAACGTTTCCCCGGTTCCGATTTACTGCCCTACATTACCTCTCAGGTGGTAGGTGCGATCGTCGCTTCCGGACTGATATTTTTGATTGCCAGCGGTCAAGCCGGCTTCGAGTTAGTCGGGTCGAATCCCTTAGCCACCAACGGTTTTGGCGCTCACTCTCCCGGCGGTTACTCCCTGCTTTCGTGTCTGATTGCCGAAGTCGTGTTGACCTTCATGTTCCTCACGATTATTTTAGGAGCGACCGATCGCCGCGCCCCGGCTGGATTTGCCCCGATCGCGATCGGTTTGGGTCTGACGCTCATTCACCTAATTAGCATCCCCGTTACTAACACCTCCGTCAACCCGGCCCGCAGCTTAGGCCCGGCGATCTTCGCTGGAGTCGAACTCTTCAGTCAAGTTTGGCTGTTCTGGGTGGCTCCAATTGTTGGGGCATTGATTGCCGGATTTGTTTACTCGACCCTATTTGACGAATCGAGTGCAAGCGAGCGGCAAATTGAAGAAACGGTGTAGTACGAGAGTCGATCTGAAGTTTGTATCGCCAGCTTAAATTAACCGTTTGAATTGAGAAGTAGAAGGGGGAGTATCTCACTCGCAACGAGCATCAGAGACTCCCTTTTTTATCCCACATTCCGCTCTTCACCTGCTTGCGCAAGATCGAGGAGCGGGTTTTTCCTCAAAGCGATCGAAATTTCCGAATCGGCGCATTCTCACCCTTGCTTTTCCTCGCTTTCGGACGATCGCGCCATTCCTGCTTGAACTTTACCCAACCAGTCGATTAAACTTTCCAACTGCTTCTCGGATGCCATCACCCCCAATCCCCGCACCGTCACTTTCCCGGACATATACACGAAGCGAGATTGCAGGTGTTTGGGTAAATGGGGTTTGAGTAGGTTCCATGCCGGTTCTTCCATCGGTGTTTCCAAAGCGACGTGCTGCTTGCCGTCGGGTTTGATGCGAGAGAAGCCCAGTTGCTTGGCAACCTGTTTGAGTTCCATCACCCGCAACAGTTGATTGGCCCCAGGGGGAATCGTCCCGTAGCGATCGCACCAATCGGCGGCAATCTGCGTCAGTTCGTCCCGAGAACGGGCCGTCGCCACCGCCCGATACGCCGCCATTTTTTGGTCGAGATCGACAATGTAGTCGCTGGGGATATACGCCGTCAAACTCAGATCGATTTGGGTATCGTCCACCTTGGGAATTTCTTGCCCCTGAATATCCCGAATCGCCTCTGACAACATTTCCATATATAAGTCAAAACCGATGGCGTTCATCTGACCCGATTGTTGCGCCCCCAGCAGGTTACCCACCCCGCGAATTTCCATATCCCGCACCGCGAGTTGATACCCCGACCCCAATTGGCTGAACTCTTGCAACGCCCGCAATCGCTTCTGGGCCACTTCCGACAAGCCGCTTTGGCGAGGGTAAAACAACCAGGCATGAGCCTGAATTCCCGCCCGTCCGACGCGCCCCCGGAGTTGGTAGAGTTGGGACAGGCCGAATTTTTGGGCATCTTCGATCAGAATGGTATTAACGCGGGGAATATCCAAACCCGATTCGATGATGGTGGTGCAAACTAGAACGTCCGCTTCCCCCGAACTAAAACCGAGCATAATTGACTCTAATTCCGCCGCCTCCATTTGACCGTGTGCCACTGCCATCCGGGCGCTGGGAACCATTTCCCGAATTTTGGCCGAGGTTTCTTCAATCCCTTCGATGCGAGGAACCACGTAAAATACCTGGCCGCCGCGATCGAGTTCTTGGGAAATCGCACTGCGAATGCTTTCGGCATCGTAAGCGGATAAGTGGGTTTTAATCGGGCGGCGCGAGGGCGGTGGGGTGGCAATCAAGCTCATTTCCCGAATTCCCGAGAGAGACATATATAGCGTTCTGGGAATGGGGGTTGCTGTCAGCGTCAGCACGTCAATTTGGGTTTTGAGGGTCTTTATTTTCTCTTTTTGATTGACTCCAAATCGCTGTTCTTCGTCAATCACGAGTAACCCTAAATTGGGCATTTTTACGCTTTTTCCTAAGAGTTGATGCGTGCCGACGATCGCATCGAGTTCTCCAGTTTCCAAGCGCTTCAAAATATCTTTTTTCTCCCGAGGCGTGCGGAATCGGTTTAATAACCCCACCTGAATTGGATAGGGGGCAAATCGTTCTTTGAGGGTGTGATAGTGCTGTTGGGTTAAAATCGTCGTCGGCGCGAGCATCGCCACCTGTTTGCCCGCCGTCACCGCTTTAAAAATCGCCCGTACTGCCACCTCGGTTTTACCAAATCCCACATCCCCACACACCAAGCGATCCATCGGGCGATCGCTCTCCATATCCCGCTTCACGTCTTGAGTGGCTTTGAGTTGGTCGGGGGTCGCTTGATAGGGGAAAGAGTCTTCGAGTTCCTGCTGCCAGGGCTGGTCGGAACTAAAGGAATATCCCGTTTGTTTGGCCCGTTTGGCGTAGAGTTCGAGCAAGTCGAAGGCCAACTTTTTGATAGATTTTTGAACCTTCTTCTTGGTATTTTCCCAAGCTTTCCCCGAGAGTTTATTGAGTTGGGGTTTGCCTTCTCCGGTGCGGCGAAATCGAGATAAAGACCCCAATTGATCGGCGGCAACTCTTAAGGTACCATCGGCATATTTAAGAACTAAATACTCGCGAGTTTTTTGATTGACGCTCAAACTTTCGAGCTTGATAAATTGCCCGACTCCGTGGCTTTTATGGACCACGAAATCCCCCGGTTGCAGTTTGTTGGGATCGACTTGTTTGGAGGCAGCGCGGCGGCGCTTGCGGACGTAACTGGGGGTGGCGAGGGTATGCTGACCGAAAAATTCGTGATCGGTCACCAACACCAGCCGCAGCGTCGGTAAAATAAACCCTTCCATCTCCGCCAAACCGGAGTATTTCACGGCGACGGGGGTATGGTGCAGTTGAAAGCGATCGATGGCGGGATAGTCGCGGGGGTTGGGGACGTACTGGGCGGGGCAGTCGTGTTCTTGCAGCAGGGCAACGGCGCGACTCGGTTGGGCAGACGCGAGGAAGACAGAAAAACCCCGATCGCGTTCCTCCCGCAACACATCGGCAATTTTGGCAAATTGATGGGGCGTTGCCGGAACCCGACGGCTGGAAATATCGAAGGCGCTACCATCGGCGACGGCGAGTTCTGAGAGATCGAGGCGATCGAAATCGATTCCGGTGAGGGATTCGTCGAAGGCGCGATGGAGTTTGGGAATCTCGGCAATTTGGGGCAGTTCTAACCCTTGCAATTCCTGCCAGTTTTCCTCGACGTGTTCCACCCATCGATCGCTGTGGGCGCGGCACTGTTGGGGTTCGTCGATCGCCACGAGGGTATTTTCACTCAAATAATCGAGAATCGAGGCAGGATTCTCAAAGGCAACTCCCAATAATGCTAATGGGGAAATGGGGCTGGGTTCTTCGAGGTTGGAAGATGGCGGGGCGATGTCTTCTCCCAAAACATCCACCACCATCGACTCGAATTTCGTCGGCGTGAGCACCAACCGAGAAATCTTATCTAAAGATCGCTGCGTCGTCGGATCGAACTCGCGGATTTTCTCCAACTCGTCCCCAAACCATTCCAAGCGTACGGGAAACTCCGACGAAACGGGGAACACATCGACAATATCCCCCCGCCGACTCCACTGTCCCTCGGTTTCCACCAACGAAACCCGATCGTACCCCAATTGTGCCAAACGGCGATCGACCGCTTTCGAGTCCAGGGCGATCCCCACCTCCAACTCGAAACAAGCCGCGCGAAAGACTTCCGGTGGCGGCAGGTGCGGTTGCAGGGCGCGTTGGGTGGTAATAATCGCCACGGCGCGCTCTTTGCCCCCATCGCCGGACAGATTCGCCAAATCCGCCAACACCTGCATTTGCCCCCAAGTCATCTCCCCCGTATCGTAGGTTTCGTAAGGGGAAGCCTCGCTGGTGGGGTAGAAGTGGACGGTTTGCCATCCCATAATTTCGAGTTGCGCCGCCCAGCGTCCCGCTTCTTCGAGAGTTGCGGCGATCGTGCATAAATGACGTTGCTGTTTCTGAGCTAATGCCGAAGCGATAAACCCCTTGGGCAATCGAGGCACCCCTTCAAGCTGGAGGTATCGGTTCCGATCGAGTTTGCTCAGCAGTTCGCCAGTCAAGGGCGATCGGGTAATCGTGCGGACAATAGAGGAGAAAGCCATACTCAAGAATTGGAGATGGGAAGGTGGAGGGATGGGGTGACGCGGGGACGCGGGGATGAGGGGATGAGGGGATGAGGGGATGAGGGAGACAAGCCAGAGGAGGATTATGCCATTCCCCATTCATCATTCGTCGTTTATCATTTCCCCATTTTTCCCCCAGCTCCCCCAGCCTCCCCAACTTTCCATCCCTCGTTCCCGACTGAGAGTTTTTAATGGTTTGCGTTAAACGTGAATTTATATTACCAAACCGAGAGAGGTTCGATAGGATGAAGGCACGCTAAACCTTTTCGATCGAGCGATGAAACGACGTAATGTAATGGGGAAGGCAACCGTCGGTGTTGCGGCGGCTTTCCTGGGCGGTTGCAGTTCCCAGGGTCCGGCGACCGAGACTTCGCCGAGCTTCTCTGTCTCTTCGGGACCGACCCTGCGTTGGCGGATGGCGACGAGTTGGCCGAAATTTCTCGATATCCTCTTTGGCGGTGCGGAACTCATTTGCCGCCAGGTGAGCGCGATGACTGACGGACGGTTTACCATTACCCCGTACGAGGCTGGGGAAATCGTGCCGGGATTCGGGGTACTCGATGCGGTCTCTCAAGGAACCGTCGAATGCGGTCACAGTGCCAGCTACTACTACTTAGACAAACAACCCGCCCTCGCGTTCGGGACGAACGTTCCCTTCGGTTTAGCGGTCGAACAGCAAAATGCATGGCTGTACTACGGGGGTGGCTCGGAAATCGTCAACCAACTTTACGCCGATTTTGGCATCGTCAGCTTTCCGGCGGGAAATACTGGAGTGCAGATGGGGGGCTGGTTCCGGCGCAAAATCAACGCCGTTGAAGATCTCAAGGGTTTGAAAATGCGAATTCCGGGCTTGGGTTCTCAAGTGATGACTCGGTTGGGAGTTCAAGTGCAAGTGCTGCCGGCCGACGAAATCGTCGGGGCGCTCTTTCGGGGAGATATCGACGCGGTGGAATGGAACAATCCTTACGACGATGAAAAAATGGGTCTTCCAGAGGCAGCGCCTTACTGCTACTATCCCGGTTGGTGGGAACCGGGAGCGACGTACGAACTCCAGGTCAATCGCCGTTTGTGGGAAGAGCTGCCTGTAGAGTACCAGGAAATTTTGAAAGTGGCGGCGACGAACGCAAACGTGACGATGCTGGCGGAATACAATGCCAGAAACGGTAAGGTTTTGGAGCGACTCACCCAAAGCGGCACGCAGTTTATCCCCTTCAGCCAGGAAATCTTACGGGCCGCCCATCAGACGACGTTTGAATTGTACGAAGAATATGCCAGTCAGGATGCGACCTTCCGCCAGGTGTACGAGGCGTGGAAAGCATTTCGCGATCGGGTGTATCGTTGGAATCAAATTAACGAGCTGAGCTTTAGTAACTTCATGGCGAGGAATGGGGGAGAAGATGACGCGGTGACGCGGTGACGCGGTGACGCGGTGAGAAGAGGGAGACAAGGAGAATGCGCGCATTTTTCATTTTGCATTCATTCTCCCCCAGCTTCCCATCTCCCGACCCGAGCGAACTTCGATAAACTCATGAATTTCAAATGAAACGGCGTAACTTTTTTAACTATGCAGCAACGGGAGCTGTGGGTGCGACAGCACTGGGGTCTTGTCGCTCTCAACCCACCCCTTCAACCACGGCCTCATCCCTAGATTTGCCTGTGATTCGCTGGCGGATGGCGACGAGTTGGCCCAAATCCTTGCAAATTCTCTATGAAAGTGCCGATTTGCTCTGCGGGCAAGTCAACCGAATGACGGACGGACGCTTTGCGATTACCCCCTATCCAGCAGGGGAACTCGCCGATGGCTTAAAGGTTCTCGATGTGGTGGCCGATGGGACGGTTGAATGCGGTCACAGCGCCAGTTACTATTATCTCGATCGCTCTCGGGCTTTAGCGTTTGGAACCACCCTTCCCTTCGGACTGACAGCACCCCAGCAAAATGCTTGGCTTTACTATGGCGGTGGCTTGGAGGCGATGCGGAAACTCTACGCCGATCTCGATTTGGGGATTATCAATTTTCCCGGTGGGAATACTGGCGCGCAAATGGGGGGATGGTTCAAGAAAGAGGTCAATGCGATCGAAGATTTTAAAGGGCTGAAAATGCGAGTTCCGGGCTTGGGCGGTCAAATTTTAGAGCGTTTGGGGGCCCAGATTCAGGTGTTGCCGGGAAACGAAATTTTTGAGGCGCTCGAAAAAGGACTCGTCGATGCGGCCGAGTGGAAAAATCCCCATGCGGATGAAATGCTTGGTTTAAATCGAGTTGCTCCCTTGTACTACTACCCTGGCTGGTGGGAACCGGGAACCAGCTACGAATTTCAGGTGAACTTGAAGCAGTGGCAGCAGCTTCCGAGGGAATATCAGGAAATTTTTCAGGCGGCGGCAACGGATGTCAATGCCAAAATGTTGGCGAAGTTTAATGCTGTCAACGGTCAGGTATTGGAGCAGATGGTGCTCGATGGCACTCAACTTTTACCCTTCAGTCGAGAAATTCTGAGCGCGACTTATCAAACGGCATTTGAGTTCTATGAAGAAATTGCCAGGGAAGATGCTACCTTTAAAGGGATTTACGAACCTTGGAAAGTATTTCGCAATCGGGTTTCTGGGTGGAACCAGCTCAACGAACTGAGCTTTGCCAATTTTGCCATCGATCTCAACGAGTTTTAAGATCGATTCTTAAAGTCCCTCTCAAAATTGGTCTCTCTCAAAATTAAATGAGGGCGTTGGTTTGAATAAAAGTGTTGGTTTTAGGGTATCAAAGGGTCAGCATTTAATCGCAGGCAATCGAACGGTTCGTTAAAAATTGCTCGATTGAAAATTCAATCTGATTCTGTGCCGTTCTCACGCAGAATGTGGATAAGTGGCGAACGAATACTAATTTTTACTGACCTCAAATCCCTTTGGGTGAAAGAAGTAAATAATTAAGCTAAAAAGACTCACTCGATCGAAATCGGATGCATCTCAATCGACCGCGCTGTGGTTTGAGTTATTTTTCAAAAGTCTAGATAATGACTTTACGCTTAAATCGTTCTGAAAATATTGCGAGCGATCGCTCGATTTTCAGGGTCTGTTTTCTAACAACTTTACGATAAATTAAGCCATCGTTTGACTCTAGCTAAACTGATTTTAGACTTTAGCACCTGAGTGGCTGACACTGACAATTGGGGTCAGTCTTGCTTCTTCACCCGACTGACATCATTTCAAATGTTCCCCAAGTTTCCGATCGAACATCCGTGAACAAGTATTTTTCACCCGTCTGGCAAGCTCTCAGAACCAAGTTTTATTACCTCAGCATCAGTCGAAAGCTAGATTTAGGTTTTGGGGTGTTGGTGACGCTGACGTTCCTCGTGGTGGGGCGAAATTATCTCGGCGGCGCGGTCATCATGGCAAAAATCGATCGCACTCAAAATGTTCGCGTCCCCACGGCATTAACCTTAGCTCAAGCTCAAGCGGACTTACTGCGGATGTCGTCCCACGTGCGCGGCTATCTGGCAACGGGAGAATCGGATTTTCGCGATCGCTACCAACAAGCCCGACAGCGATTTGAAGAGCATTTGGCACGAGCGACGGATGGATTCGATCGACCTTCTCCGGAAAATCGCCAACGCATCCAAGAACTGCAAGCCAAATATGAAGAGTGGAAACCTTTGCCAGAGCGGCTGTTCGTGCTGCGGGACAGCGGGCAGGCCAACCAGCCGGCGCTATACCTACTCAAAGAAGAGGGAGAAGTGCCGATTGCCATCGTCTTGGGAAAAATTGAAGCCATTATCGAAGAGCAAGCGGTGCGATCGCCATCTGCGGCTAACACCCAACTCCTCAAAGATCTCGCCGATTTTCAAAGTTCTTTTGCCTTGTTGGTTTCCTCCTTGCGAGCTTATTTGGTGACTCGAGATCCGGCCTTTCGCTTCGAGTATGCCAGCCATTTTCAAGCCAATCAGGAAACCTGGGAAAGCATTCAAGCTCGGCAAGGACTGCTAACCCCCGCCCAACAAGAAAACTTACTCGAAATCGCCCGCAATCGCGATCGGTTTTTGCGCCTGCCCCAGCAAACCTTCGATATTGTGGAAAGCGATGGCTTTCGAGAAGACTTGTACTTATTCCGTACCGAAGCCGAACCCCTAGCAGCCGAAATGTTCAATTTGCTCGAAGAAATTGTAGCGAGCAAAGAGACCGCTCTAGCAACCGACTTGGAAGCGGGCAAACAGAGTCTGGCGGCTGCCCAGTGGCAAACGTTACTCGGGGGAATTCTGGCGTTGGGCGTTGCCGTGGGGATGGCCGTGCTGATGCGCCGGAAGATTGCCGCCCCCATCCGCCGCTTAACTCAAGGAACGACTCGCATCATGGAAGGCAATTTCGATACGAAAGCCACGATCGAGTCTGGGGATGAAATCGGGACGCTGGCTATCACCTTCAACCAGATGACCCACTACCTGAAACAATCGCGGCAAAAACTGGAAAATTACAACCGCACCCTAGAACAGCGGGTGGAGGAACGAACCGTCGCCCTGGCCGAAGCTAAAGAGTCCGCAGAAGCGGCCAACTTGGCCAAAAGCGAGTTTTTAGCCAAAATGAGCCACGATTTGCGCACTCCCCTCAACGGTATTTTAGGTATCGCCCAAATTCTCCAAGATTCTCAAGCCACAACCAGTCGGGAGCGAGAGGAAATCGATATTATCTATCAGTCGGGTCAGCATCTGTTGGAGTTGATCGACGATATTCTCGACCTCTCGAAAATCGAAGCCGGGAAAATGGAGTTGAATCCCCATCATTTTGCCTTTCCCAGTTTTTTGCGGGGTATTGTGGAATTGTGTCGCGTGCGGGCTAACGAAAAAGGGATCGATTTTCACGATCGCATCGCCGATAAACTCCCCCCGATGGTTCGTGCCGACGAGAAGCGATTGCGGCAAATTCTGCTGAACTTACTCAGCAATGCGCTTAAATTTACCGATCGCGGTTCCGTCACCCTGACCGTCAGCGTTTTGGATGCTCCAGACCCCATCGGTTCGACTCACTCTACGCCCACCTGGAAAATTCACTTTCAAATTGAAGATACTGGCGTGGGAATCGCACCGGAGGAAATCGACAAGATTTTCTTACCCTTCGAGCAAGTGGGAGAAAGCCAACGACGATCGCAAGGAACGGGATTGGGTTTGGCGATCGGTCAAAAACTCATCGAAATGATGGGCAGTCAACTCCAAGTGCAAAGTCAATGTGGTGTCGGGAGTATTTTCAGCCTCGCGCTCGATTTACCCGAAGTCGTCCCCCTGACTTCATCCTCCTCTCCCCAAGTTTCTCCGAGCGGCTTCGACCCGGAACTCGCCCAGAAGCTCCCCCTACACATCCTCCTGGCCGAAGATACCCCCGTCAATCAAAAGGTCGCTCGCCGCATGTTTCAACGACTCGGATACGAAATCGAGCTGGCACAAGATGGGACTCAGGTGTTGGATGCCCTCCGCCGCAAGCCCTACGATGTGATTTTTATGGATATTCAAATGCCCGAACTCGACGGTCTCGAAACCACCCGCCACATTATTCGGGAATGGTCGGGGGAATCGCGTCCTTACATTATCGCCATGACCGCCAATGCCATGGAAGGCGATCGCGAACGCTGTTTGGCTGTGGGGATGGACGACTATATCAGCAAACCCGTGAAGGTCGATGCGATCGTGCAAGCGCTCTATCGGTATCGGAACGTTGCCGCCGTCGGCGCGTGAGGAGATGGGGAAACGGGGGAGAGGATGACGCGGGGACGCGGGGACGCGGGGACGCGGAGAGGGGAGATGAGGGAGATGGGGAAACGGAGGAGCGGATGACGCGGTGACGCGGGGACGCGGGGACGCGGAGAGGGGAGATGAGGGAGATGGGGAAACGGAGGAGCGGGGAAACGGGGGAATGAAGGCAAAATTCTTCCCAAGCCCCCCAAGCTCCCCCAGCTCAATTTCACCGGA
>JAXHUC010000003.1:0-77746 GCA_034189805.1 Cyanobacteriota bacterium | reverse complement strand
GACGCGGGGACGCGGAGAGGGGAGATGAGGGAGATGGGGAAACGGAGGAGCGGGGAAACGGGGGAATGAAGGCAAAATTCTTCCCAAGCCCCCCAAGCTCCCCCAGCTCAATTTCACCGGAATCTAAAAAACATACACTTGAAAGCGCTTCCCCACTCCCCCTCCCCCTTTCCCTATCCCAAAGCGTTATAGTTGAATTTATCTGCAAACCTCTTTGGTTATTCTTCTCCACCCAAGCACCGTGCCGAAATTTAAGTTTTTTATTTCCCTCCCGATCGCCCTTGCGGTATGGGGGATTTCTCAACCCGCTCGCGGACAAGCTCTCGTACCTCATTCCTTGCAACTCAATGCCGGACAACTCGAAGAAATTGGGGAGAGTCTGGTTTTAGAAGCCAATCAGTGGGCGCAGTTCCAGCAATTTGAGTACGCCCTTCCCCGCGCGAAGTTGGCCGCTCAACTGTTGCCCGATAGTGCAGAGGCTTGGGCGATTTTGGGGAGCCTGCACCTGCAAATGGAAGAAGCGAGCGCGGCGATCGCCGCTTTGGAAAAAGCTCGCGAACTGACCCCGGAAAATGCGACGATTTTGTTTGCGTTGGGTTCGGCTCACTTCCAGAACCAGGATTACGAACGAGCGGCGCTCGAACTCGAAGCGGGTTTGGAACTCGCACCCGATACGGTTGGGGCACTGTTCGATTTGGGTAACGCGCACTATTTAATGGGCAATTTGTCCGAGGCGATCGCTCGGTACGAGGAAGCCATCGAACTCGATGCCCAATTTTGGCCGGCGACCAATAATATGGGACTGGTGAAATACGAGCAGGGAGACGTTGACGCAGCGATGGACTTATGGCGCGAAGCTGTCGAGGTCGAGAATGCTGCCGAACCGCAATTGGCTTTAGCCGTTGCTCTCTATACGTTGGGCAAACTCGAAGAGGGATTGGAACTCGGCGAGCAGGCGATCGGGATCGATTTGCGCTATGCGGAGTTGGATTTTCTGAAGGCGAACCTTTGGGGCGATCGGTTGCTCGGCGACGCGGCAGTCTTTCTCCAAACCCCTCGCATTCAGTCTACGATCGCCCAGGCCAACGAGGAACCCACCATCGACGTTCACTTGGGCCCTCGATAAATAATCAATAAATCTAACAGTCGATCGAGTACGGTGTCAGCAAGCGGGTTTCGGGTCTGTTCGCTCGGGGATCGGACCCGCCCGCACAGAAGATGGATCGAATACTCGCTCTAGCTGCCTCGATCGCCTTGGCAACGGGTAATTTCTTAGGAGAGTCCCCATCCTCTCAAAATTAATCGGTGGACCGACTGGCACGACAGAACTATCCCTCGTATCGCGGTCTAGAGGAAACGGCTAATTCCGAGGGAGTGCCCCGATCGCAGACCGCGCGCTTTAACCTTTGGGCAAGAGACTGTGGATGCGATCGACGAATTCCTGATGGTCGATTACGGGCTTAGAAATATAGGCATCGGCACCGCTTTTGGCCAGAAACGATTCTCGATCGCCAGCCATCGCATGGGCCGTCACCAGAATAATCGGTAAGTTGGCAGTGTCTGGATTGGACTTCAGGATTTGGGTAATCCGAATGCCATCAACTGCTTGACCTTTGTAAACGCTACGAGCGAGGGAAACGTCCATCAGAATGATGTCTGCCTCTTTGGCTTGGGCAATTTCCATCACTTCTTCGACGTTTTCCGTATGCTTCACCGCTAAGCCACCCCGCTTGGTTAGAATCTTAGAGAAAACTCGGGCGTTAACTAGGTCGTCCTCTACAATCAGAACGGTTTTCGTCATGCTCTACCTACTTGCGTAACCTTAACGATGAGGCAATCTTTTGTTACCTTCTTTTGAATTATACTCCGAACCTTACACGGGGTTCATTCTAGACTAGACTCACGGGGGCATTCCGTTTCTAAGATTTTCTGGCCAGTCCCCGGCGCTCGGAGCGACTCCCTCGTCTGACTCGAGAGCGCGATCGCCCGATGGATATCTACCGCACGCTGAATATATTGTCGTATACTATCACCCGCCTACTTCCGGGATGGAGGAATCAAGCTTCATGGCCAAGCAGCTCAACTTACTCGCCAAAGGACAGGTCATCTCGACCGCGCTACATGCGGAGATGCAACAGTCCTACCTCGAATATGCCATGAGCGTGATTGTCGGGCGGGCGTTACCGGACGTGAGAGATGGTCTCAAACCCGTCCATCGGCGAATTTTGTACGCCATGCACGAACTGGGATTGACTCCCGATCGCCCCTATCGCAAATGCGCTCGCGTGGTGGGAGACGTGTTGGGTAAATATCACCCCCACGGCGACCAAGCGGTTTACGATGCCCTGGTGCGGATGGTGCAGGAGTTTTCCAGCCGCTATCCCCTGCTGGCGGGTCACGGTAATTTCGGTTCGGTGGATAACGATCCCGCAGCCGCCATGCGCTATACGGAAACGCGCTTGTCGGAAATGGGGAACGCCGCTTTGCTCGCCGAAATTGGCGAGGCAACGGTCGATTTTATCGGCAACTTCGACAATTCCCAACAAGAACCCGTCGTCCTCCCGGCCCAACTGCCGATCCTGCTGCTCAACGGCTGTTCGGGGATTGCTGTCGGGATGGCGACGAATATTCCCCCCCATAACCTTGGGGAAGTGGTCGATGCGGCGATCGCCCTAGTCGATCGACCCACCCTCACCGATGAAAAGCTATTCGAGTTGGTGCCGGGTCCGGATTTTCCCACCGGAGGAGAAATTATCGGCACTCAGGGAATTCGGGATGCCTATACCTCCGGTCGCGGCAGCATTACCATGCGCGGAGTCGTGAGAGTCGAACAGGTGGAAACCGGACGAACTCGACGGTCCCGGCGTTCGGCTTTGGTGGTGAGCGAATTTCCCTTCCAGGTGAGCAAGTCGAGTTGGATCGAAAAAGTGGCGGCCCTGGTCAATCAGGGGCGACTCGATGGCATTTCCGATATTCGAGACGAGAGCGATCGCGATGGGATTCGGGTGGTCATCGAACTCAAGCGGGAAGCCAATCCCCAGCAGGTTCTCGCCCACCTGTACCGACAAACCCCCCTCCAACACAATTTCGGCGCGATTCTGCTGGCGTTGGTAGACAGTCAACCGCGTCAGTTGCCCTTGCGAGAAATCTTGCAGCAGTTCCTCGATTTTCGAGAGAGAACCCTCACCCGCCAATACCGCCACGAACTCGAAAGAACCGAAGATCGCTTGCACTTGCTCGAAGGGTTGCTCGTGGCTTTGAGCGCACTCGACGAGGTTATCGAGATTCTGCGCCGCGCGGCCGATGGGACGACGGCAAAAATTGAATTGCAAAATCAGTTCGATTTGAGCGATCGCCAAGCCAATGCGATTTTGTCGATGCCTCTGCGTCGGCTGACGGGATTGGAACGACAGAACTTGCAAGAGGAGTTCGAGACCCTCACCACGCGCCGATCGCAACTGCAAAATCTCCTGGGCGATCGCCACGAACTGCTCAAAGCCCTCAAGAAAGAACTGCGATCGCTCAAACGCAAGTTCAATAGCGATCGCCGCACCCGGATCGTAACGACGGACGTGCAAACCACAGCCATCCCGGAGGCAACCGGAAAAAAAGGCAAATCCAAAAAAGGGAAAGCCGGCAAAGGGAAAGCAACTGCCGCCGAGGGGGCGATTTCTCCGACGTTGGATTTGAGCGTTCCCGAAGAAGACGTGGTGCTCGAATTTACCGATCGCGGTTACGTGCGGCGACTCACCCCCGCAACCTGGGAAAAACAGCAGAGCAAGCAAGGGTCCCTGACGGGAAAAACCCTCGATGCGACCGAAGATTTTACCGTTCGCGCCCTCCCGGCGAAAACCGGGCAAGATTTATCGATCCTCACCCGCGATGGCAAAGCCTATTCGACGAAAATTGGCGAGATTCCTCCCGTGGGCAAGCGCAACTCGCGCGGGGAACCGCTGGTGGGATTGCTGCCGCCTTCCGCTCAAGGCGATCGGGATACCTGCTTGACTTATTTCGTGCGATCGGACTATTCGAGTGCCGAACAACTGCTGCTGCTGTCTGCCGAAGGACGGATCAAGCGCCTCTCCCTGGAAGATTTGACGAACATGACCGCACGGGGTCTGACGGTGAGCAAGCTCAAAGGGGACGATCGCCTGTTTTACGGCAATATTACCCGCACCGGAGAAGAAGTGGCGATCGCGACCACGGGCGGTAGAGTCCTGCGGTTGCCCGTGGATGAAGAACAACTCCCCATCCTCGGCCGCACCGCCCAGGGCTATCAAGTGATGCGATTGCGCAAGAATGAGGGCATTGTCGGTTGCGCCACGGTGCGACCGGGGGAAGATATCGTGCTGCTGACGAAGCGGGGATATACCAAACGCTTGTCTGTCGGGGATTTGCGATTGGCAAACCGGGGGGAAATCGGCACCCAGGCACTGCAATTTGCCACCCAAGCCGATACCCTGGTGGCGATGGTTCCAGCCTTGCGGGATGCGGAGGTGATGTTGCGCACCAATCGCGATCGGTTTGTGAATTTACCCCTCGATCGAATGCGATCGGCGAATAAAGATAGCAAGGGAAGTCGAATTAAAGCCCTCAAGTCTACAGAAACGATCGTCTCTTTGACGTTATGCTTGCCGTAGTTGGAGGGGATAAGATGACGCGGAGACGCGGAGATGGGGGAACGATGAATGATGAATGGGGAATGGCATCATCCTCCTCTGGCTTGTCTCCTTATCCCCTATCTCCCTCTCCCCTTGACACATGATTCTGAATACTGCCATCACTTGAGCCTAAACTCCAAGAATGCCTCAGCCCAAATTCCTCTATCGATTCGTTATCTTCTGTGTATTGCTGCTGCTAACCGGATGCGGACTTCTGCAAACTCCGATTCGCGATCCGCTACGGGGAAGCTGCCAATGTCCCTACGATTTAGATCGCGCCGGACGAGTTTGTGGCGAGAAATCGTCCTATTCTAGACCGGGAGGCGATCGCCCGGTTTGCTACATCGGAGAAGGATCTGCCCCATCGACCGACGAGAAAAACCTGGCGTTGGGTAACCCCAGCAATGCCAACAATCGCGATCGCAATAACTATTTGATGGTCAAACCTCAATACGCCCTCGCCTACAATAGCAGCACCGGGACGGCAAACTGGGCGAGCTGGCATCTCGATCGCGCTTGGATGGGACGCGCCGAACGCCAAAATGACTTTCGCCCCGACGATACGCTACCGGCCGATTGGTATCGAGTCGGCGATCGCGACTATCGAGGGTCGGGATACGATCGGGGTCATCTGGTTCCTTCTGCCGATCGCACTCGCCGCAATGCAGACAACAGCGCCACCTTTTTGATGACCAACATTATCCCCCAGCACCCGGAAAATAATCGGGAGGTGTGGCGAGAGTTGGAAGAGTACTGCCGGGATTTAGTATCTGCTGGGAAAGAATTATATATTGTTGCCGGCCCTGAAGGTCGCCAGGAGACGATCGCCCGAGGAAAGATCGTCGCCCCTAAATATACCTGGAAAGCCATTCTCGTTCTCGATCGACCTGGCGATCCGGTTACCGAACAAACGCGCGCGATCGCCGTGAGAATTCCCAATTCCGCCGAAGTGAAGAATCGTCGCTGGCAAGACTACCTCGTTTCTATCGATGTTATCGAAGCGGCGACGGGATACGATTTATTCTCGAAAGTCCCCCGCAACGTTCAGGCGGTCGTCGAAAGTCGGGTGGAGTGAGAGGGGGAGATGGAGATGACGCGGGGACGCGGTGATATGGGAGATGAGAGAGATGAGGTAGACAGTTGGTATTTAACATTTTCCACACCCCGTTCCCCGTTCCCCGTTCCCCGTTCCCTATTCCCCATTCCCCGCTGACATATGCTTACGTTTCGATCGCCGTGGTATGAATACCCGCCAAATTCCCTTCGACTGTCGTACCGACAATGTAGATGGCAATTTCGATTTTCCCCAGGCGAAAAACAACAATTTCATCGAGGGTTTCTTGCAGTAAGGCCATTAAATTTTGATAGCGCCTGACTTCTTCGGCTTGTTCTGCGTCGTGTCCGTCATCGACCTGCGTCACGCGATCGAAAGCGCGATCGAGTTGGAGAACTTCGATCGTATCGGTTTGGTATCCCGTCCGTTCGATCAGGGTTTCTAAGGTCAGACGACCCCCTTCCCACCAAAAGACCTCGAAAGGATAGTCCGACTCGCTGTGCCACCGCAATCCATCTATTGCCTGCCGCAGTCGTTCGAGTAAGACTTCATCTTTCATAGCAATTCCCATCGGTCTATTTTTGCGCGTTACGAGATATATGGCGAAGGGCGATCGGCCATCGATTGGCGATCGCCCTTCGTGCCAGGGCTAATTATAGGTGTTTTCACCGCAACTGTGGAATATCGCGGTATCTCCTTCAAAAACCGCACACCATGCAGGGAAACGGACGTTTTGCCGCTTCTTCGGAGGTGACGGCAAGGTATTTGGGGCGATCGGCCAGTTGTAAGGTCTCCACCGCTGTTTGGGATGGCGGGGTGGAATCGATCGCGACGCGATCGCTCTGGGGTGGATCGGTTTGGGGTTCCACCTCTTGGGCGGCGAGGGCTTGTTCGATTTCTCCGAGACGGCGTTTTTGGTCGTGACGGATGCGATCGTACGTATTGCCCAATCCCGGCGCGTCCCAAGTATTGCGCTGGGGATGCCAGTAAGACCAGATTCGCGCTTCGAGGATTTGCTCGTCGAGATCGTCGATGAGTTGGCGCATTTGCTTGAGGCGATCGAGATATCCCATCGGATTGAGGGCCGCGAGAGGGGCTTGATTGGCTAAGTCCAACCCGGCAATCAATTCTTTCTGGTTTAAGTCGATCCCTTTCTCAAACGCTTGTTGGCGCAGTTGCTCGTAATATTTCTGGATGCGGGCAAGCTGGCGGCGATCGGCGATTTGGGCCAAACCCAGATTTGCCGAGATTTGCCGCTTGGCTGCGGCGGTTTTAGCCGCGACGACTGGTGCTTTTTCCGCCGGCTGTAAGTGTTGGTAGCTAAAGGTGCCGAAGTTATCGGCGTAGTTACCCGGATCGGTGTGCCAGTAGTAGATCGGGGTTTTGCTGCCGTCGTAGCGGCGCGTTCCTTCTGCTGCCCCCAACGCGATCGCCAGGGGAGATTCCGTATGCCACCAGTCCTGGGGAATTTGCGCCACTTGCGGCTGCTTCGGGATTTGGGGTTTTACCGTTGGCGGCGGAGGCGGCAGGGGTTTGGGGGTTTGGGCGATGGGGGCTTCTTTGGCAGGAACGGGAACGGGGGCTTTGGGCGCGGGTACGGGTTCTCCTAACGCAGCCTCGGGCGCAATATCTGGCATAACATCTGACGTAATATTCGGTGCCGCTTTGGGTGTAATATCCAGTGCCATACCCGGCGCAACATCCGCCGCAATATCCGGTATCCGACGCACTTGGGGAACGTCGAAACTCAGCGCCACGGGAGCTTTTTTCTTCGGTGGCGGGGCTTGAGGTAGGGCTGGGGGAGAAGCGGCAGTTTTGGTGTTGGGTACGCTGAAATCCAGGGCGATCGTTTCGCTACGGACTGCCGGAGCAACGCTCAAGCTAAAAGCTGCAATGCTCGGCAGGGTTTGGGTGAGGATTTGGGTGAGAAGTCTTTGTGCCCGAGTGTGAGCTTGGGGCTGAAGTTGTGGAGTCATGGCTGATTCTCCTATGCGATCGAAATCGAAACATGCGATCGACCGAATCTAAGTCCTGTGGGATTGTCAGTGCAGACCATCTAAATAAATTAATTAGATGTAGCATTTCTCACGATCGTGAGGGACAAAAAATGTAGGGGCGGGTTTAGCTAAAAACTATGCTTCCACAGGGATCGATCGTCAAAACCCGCCCTCGCGTTAGAGGTTTTCTAAGACTGAGGAAACTGAAAGCTAACGACTGAACACTTACATGAAATTAACGTTGGGCAACTAGATTTTGGATGAGTTGGGGCGAGGGGGGAACGTAAACCCAAGTCGCTCCATTTTCAGGATTGGGTCGATAGGAAAACAGGGAAATATGTAAGTATCCATTCGTTTCTCCGATGGGTTTTCCACTTTCGATTCGGTTAAAATTCCGAGAGGCAAGACCGCAGAGTTTAATTAGATATGCTGGCATTTGCGGACTCGAAAAAATTACGCAGTCTGATGTTCCTCGGATTAAGCTACCGTCAGAAATTAAAACGAATTTATGTTCGATATTGCCATCGAGAGGAGCGAGAACTTTTCCTTTCATCGCTAAGGAAATATCTCCTAATCCACTCGCGACTAAATATCGATCGATCGATTCTCCCGCCTTCACACCCCACGTATTTTGCAGTTCTATTTCTCGAACGCTACGAGGTCCGCGCGACTCGGACTCGGCTTCCCACCACTGTCCGGTTCGATCGAGATCTTCAATGCCGTAACCTAAATATTGACCGTCTTCGTAAGCGACGATCGAACGGGCATTTTCAGCGGTATAGTAAACTTCTCGATCGAGAATTGCCCCTTCTCGAATTGCCATTTTAGGTAAGGTGCAATGAGACCCTCCTAAGAGCTGTTCGACGGCGCTGCGATCGCTCCCTTCTTGATTCTTTAGTTGTTGTAAGGTTTCGAGTTGAATGGTCTCTTCCGTGGAGATTTTGAACCCGCAATCTAACTCTTTGACAAGCGGTCGATGAGTTTGACGGGCAACAATCGCTCCAAATATTAGAAATAACGTTGTTAACGCTAAACTAACACTCGCAAATGGATACTTTTTGACAGGCTCGAGATATTTGGCGTAATTGAGTTTGATTTCCATTGTTGATGCTCCTCTAAAATGACGGCGGGTAAAACTATATTGCTTTTTTAGTCAATTCTATTTTCAATAAAGTATTAAATTCCAAGGTCTATGGCAAAAAATGCTCGATCTTAGTCAATAGAAGCGTTAACAAAAAATAGACCCTGCAAAAGATTTTGATTTGCGGCAATCCATCTATTTAAAAAGTATTTTGGGAATGTTACAATATAGCTTTACCACAAGCATGTCAAAGTCACTCCATGACAAAAAGACTCGCTAAGGCAATTATCTGTGAGGTTTACGGGAACACAGCTTGAGAAATGCGTATTAAAGTACGATAATCAAATTGTACCACGAACGTCGGGGAGTGACACCCCTTAATTTTGTGAATTAGAGGGGATTGCCGCCATTTTCGCAATCGGTTATCCGTCCCTCTAGCGATTGCGCCTCGATCGCTCTATTACGACTTCGAGGCAAAATTCTTCAACACCTCCTTTTCTAGCAAGTCACAGCTATTTTTTCAAAAATTTTAAAATAAGTTTTTATCTAACATTAGAGATAATATTTAATAATTAAAAAGCAAAAATGTTGGAAATATTTTAAAATGCAAATTCTTAAAATCGGACATCCAAAATTGCGGTCGATCGCCCATCCTATTTCTCCAATCGATCGAGAGATTCAGCGTCTTATCGAGCGATTGCTAGCGACGATCGAACGAGAAAATGGAGTGGGAATTGCCGCTCCCCAAGTCTCTCGATCGTTTCGTCTGTTTATTGTCGCCTCGCGTCCCAATCCTCGATATCCTGACGCACCGAGCATGAAACCGACGGCAATGATAAATCCCCAAATTATTACCACTTCAGAAGAAAAAGTCTTCGGGTGGGAAGGATGTTTGAGCGTACCGAACATTCGAGGACGAGTTCCCCGCTACCAAACGATCGAAGTTGAATATCTCGATCGAAACGGAGACTTGTGCCACGATCGACTGACCGATTTTGTCGCTCGTATCTTTCAGCACGAATACGACCATCTCGAAGGCGTTTTATTTCCCGATCGCATTGAAACCTCCCAAGATTTAGTCAGCGAGAAAGAATTTTTCGATCGCATCGTTCCCGCTCAGTTATCGAGTAAAGCGCCTTCGTTATCGCCAGGTCAGAAATCGGGTCAATAAGAATACGATCCCGAAGCATTCAGCTATCAGTCCTCGATCGCACTCACAAGAAAACTTCAAAAATCTCACCGTATCGAGCCATGGTTGGGAAAATTGTCGATCGTTGTGAAAAAGCCACATGCTATGACCGCTTTCGCACCCGAGTACCGATCTCCGAAGGCTGAATGCTGACCCAGGAATCGGCGATCGTTATTCACCCCCTTCCCCAGCACCTCTAGCTTTGAGTCTTTAAAATAGAAAGAACAGACCGCATCGAGTTCTCCCACCTTTAGTAACGAGACAAACATCAGTGATTCCCCTCCACGACGAAAACCCAACCGAGAATACTCCTTATATCGTGTACGGCTTGGTTGGGTTAAATATTGCCATCTTTTTATTCCAGATGAGTCTGAGCGAACCTCAGCTTCTGCCATTTCTGCAAACCTGGGCCGTCGTGCCGCGCGAGTTAACTGCCAGTTTTGCGGGTCGCGCTCCTATCGGAGAGTGGCTGACCCTCGTTAGCTCCCAATTCCTCCACGGAGGGATTTTTCATTTGGGGGGCAATATGCTATTTCTCTGGGTTTTCGGTAATAATATCGAAGATCGCCTCGGTCCGGTTAAATTTATCGTTTTCTATCTCGCTTGCGGAATTGCGGCCGCGCTGACTCAGTGGTTTTTCTCGATGAATTCTACCGTTCCCCTCGTCGGCGCGAGCGGAGCCATTGCTGGAGTCATGGGTGCTTACATTCTCAAATTTCCCCGCACTCCCGTCGTCACCCTAGTTCCCCTGGGCTTTTTCATCACCACCGTTCGCTTACCCGCCTATTTCTTCTTAGGGATTTGGTTTCTCCAACAAGCCTTTTTCAGTTTTGTCAGTTTGAACGCTGCCGAAAACGTCGCCGGTGGAGGTGTTGCGTATTGGGCCCATGCCGGTGGCTTCGTTGTCGGTATGGCCTTGGCTCCGGTACTGGGGTTGTTCGAGCCTCACCCTTTGGATTGAGGCAAGATCGCTATTGTTGGGAATGGGGAATACTGGGGACAAGAGGTGACGCGGGGACGCGGGGACGCGGGGACGCGGGGACGCGGGGACGCGGGGACGCGGTGAGATAGAGAGACAAGGAAGACAAGGAAGAATTTTGTATGTTGTGTATCTTGCGTTCCTTCTCCCCCAGCTTCCCCAGCCTCCCCAGCTTCCCCAGCTTCCCCAGCTCCCTTATCCCTCTCTCGCCCAGCGCCAGTTATAGCGATTCCACTGATACACCCCTTGAATCTCGTATTCCGCGCCGTTATCGAAGCGAACGGTACAGTTGGTGTAGGAATTTTCCCCATCGTTCACCTCTTCAAGTCCAACTGCCGTACAAGATAGCCATTCTTGCATTTGCGGCGCATCGTTTTGCACCCACACCCACAAACGGTTTGAGACTTCGAGGCGATCGCCCACTTGCAGGGTAAAAAACGCTCCGTCGAGTTCGTCTTCGTAAGCCACGAGATGATGCGTTTCCACCCGAGCGAGCCATTCCATCCCGTAAGCATCTCGAATAAACTGGACGGCTCCCGAATCTCTGCCTTGCAACCAATCGTCAAACAACGTTGCTTTCCAGAGGCGGTGTTCTCGTTCTTGGGCTTTGACAAACCCGAGTAAGGCTTGACGCTGTTGGGAGTCTAACTCGTCTAGAGGGTTAAGGGTGGAGGTTTGTTCGTCGAGACGATCGCTCAGTTGTCGCACCACTTCGATGACGATTTGCTTTTGGCGCGCGCTCAAGGAATACCCGGCGGCGCTACAGGCTCTAAACGCAGCTTGGAGAACGGCTTCAAGTTCGGCTGGGGTCATAAATGGAGGACATCCAGGAACGATCGCACTTCGCGGTAAGCTTGGTATTATCGGGGGCAGCCGCTTGCTGTTTGCCGTTCCGATGTTACTGTTCCTAAGCTTTTACCATGACTGCATTTCGCACCTTGAAAGTTACTGTTGTTGCTGGCCTCATTTGCATTTTGTGGTCGATCGCAACACCCGTGGCGATCGCTTTGGTTCCGATCGAACTCTCCGATATCTCCTATCGCGAATGTCCGCCAGAATTTTCCGATGGGGCGGTGGTGAGTGGCTCGACTTCAGCAGCTAACTGCTTTCTGGTCACTGGAAAAGCAGAGAATCGAACGCGAAAACCCGTGGTGAATGCCGATGTTTTCGGTCGAATCTACGACGCGAACAATAACAACGTGTTACCCAATCGAGGTCGGATCGGTTCGATCGATGAAGTTCCACCGGGGACGAGCGACTTCCAATTTAGAATTTCAGTTCCGGCAACCCAACCCTTACCCTTACAGCTCAAGAAGTTAAAAGCTTCCGGGTTTGTCGGACGAGTCCGCCGCTAGAAACGAAACATCAAACTATCGGCCAGACGCAAAGTCTGGCTTGTTGTCTGGCTCGCTTGCGCGCGGCGATCGCTAGAAACCCGTAGCTAGAGCGGCTGGTATAGAGGCAACCAGAGATTGAACGAATTGCAACAGCAAAATCGCTAAAATCGCCGAGATATCGATTCCGCCGATGGGAGGAATGATGGAGCGGAAAACATTTAGATAGGGGTCGGTCAGTTGGCTGAGCACTGAAAACGGCGGATCGAACCAGTTGACATTGGGAAACCAACTCAGCAAAATCCGAATAATCAGCAAGACAAAATAGATATTTAGAAAAGCGGCTGCGGTGGTAACGAGTAAAGCAATTGGGGAATTCATTATAGACAAGTTTCTAGGCTCCATTAAAAGAAATTCTAACGTAAAATTGTCATCCTTCCTCGAGCCACCTCAGCCCGGTTTTCCCCCTAATCTTTGTCGTTTATTCCGAATGCAAGCGATACTGCCGTGGGAGGCTTCCACGTTCGATTCGAGCCATGCGTTGAAATTGGCTTAACTCTCTTCGGAAATGGGGGTATCGCTGGCGGTTCCCGAAGCATTGCCATTGACGCTGTGAAGCTGGTGTCGAACTTCATCAATGGCAGTATTGAGTTGGGCAATTTTCACTTCCAAGACCTGACGCGCCGCCTCAATTCCTTCTTCGCCATAAAGTTGCGGTTCCCGATCGCCGTTCATCTCCAGGCGATCGTCTCCGAACTTCAGCTCGTCGGGTTCCCGATCGCGGCGAGAGGTAAATGCCGCACCGAGTACCCCACCCACTAGACCGCCAATCAGCGCCCCAGCCAAGAATCCACCAGAAAAACCCTCTTGATTGCTCACGATCGAACCATTCCCATCAAAGCTGCAATTTTTAGTTTAGCGGTTATCCGGGAGCTTCGGAAGCTTCGGGGGCTTGGGGAGCTTCGGAGGCTTGGGATGCTTCGGGGGCTTCGCTAGCTCTCGGGGGCTTGAGGAGCTAAACATTCTCCCATTTCCCCCGTTTCTCCCAATTCCCCCGTTTCTCCCGTTTCTCCCATTTCCCCCCAGCTGCTTCTTAGACTAACGCTGCTGCTTTCAGGGCAAAAATTTTCTCGATGGTGTCTTCCACCGATTTGTCGGGGGTCGATGCGCCCGAAGTAATTCCCACCACGATTTCGCCTTCGGGTAGCCAATCTCGGGTCATTTCAAGATCTTTAAATAGGGGTTTGTGTTCGATCTGATTGCCCGGTCCGATGCGATCGGCACTGTCGATATGATAGGAAGGAATGCCGCGCTCGATCGAAATCTCTTGCAGGTGAGTGGTATTCGAGGAGTTAAAACCGCCGATGACTACCATTAAATCGAGTTTTTCTTCAACTAAACTCAAGATTGCATCCTGCCGTTCTTGGGTGGCATCACAAATGGTATTAAAGGCCAAGAAATGCTCGTTAAGTTCCGTGGGACCGAACTTTTGCAGCATAGTGCGCTCGAAGAGTTTGCCAATTTGCTCGGTTTCGCTTTTGAGCATCGTGGTTTGGTTGGCCACCCCAATTTTATCTAAATCCCGATCGGGATCGAACCCGGCCGAGTGGGCGTTGGCAAACTTGGCCATAAACTCGGTTTTATCTCCGCCATGCAAGATATAGTTAGCGACGTACTCGGCTTGTTCGAGGTTGAGGACAACGAGATATTTCCCGGCAAAGGAGGTAGTAGCGAGGGTTTCTTCGTGTTTGTACTTGCCGTGAACGATCGAGGTATAGTCTTTCTTCTTGTGCTTTTCGACGCTGTTCCACACTTTGGATACCCAAGGACAGGTGGTATCGACAATCGTACAGCCGCGATCGTTCAAAAGCTGCATCTCCTGCACCGTCGCTCCAAACGCGGGTAAAATCACCACATCTCCCGCTTCCACCCCAGAAAAGTCTTTTTGTCCGTTTTCGACGGCGATAAAGCGAACCTGCATCTCCTTGAGGCGCTGGTTCACCCCTGGATTGTGAATGATTTCGTTGGTAATCCAGATGCGCTCTGTGGGAAAATGCTGGCGGGTTTCGTAGGCGATCGCCACTGCCCGTTCGACCCCCCAGCAAAAGCCAAAAGCTTCCGCCAGCCGAATCGTCACGTTGCCGCGCTTGAGGGTGTAATGATTGGCGCGAATTTGGGAGATTAGAGAGCTTTCGTATTCGGTTTTGAGAGTATCGGCAATTTCGGCTTCCCGCCCGAACCCGCGACGGTGGTAGTTTTCCGAATGTTGTAGCGATCGTTTAAATGCTTTAGTATCCATATTGTTTTAAGTCATTAAAAGTCAAGCCGCTAACCTTAAAATATCAGGGAATTGGATTGGGAGGGAGGAGATGACGCGGTGACGCTCCGGACGCGGAGAGGGGGAGATGGGGAGATCGTTCAAACACTCAGCTCCCGAGAGCTAGCGAAGCTTCCGAAGCCTCCCAAGCCCCCAATCTCCCCACCTTCACTCGATCGGGGCATTAGCTAGTTCTAGATCGCGATACAATTGCAGGGCCGATCGCCACACTAAGTAACCTTGCTCGTTGAGGTGTAATCCATCGGTAGTGAAGTCTAAGTCGAGATTGCCATTCTCATCCGTCAGCAGAGGAGAGAGATTGAGGTATTTTGCCCCTTCGGCTTCGGCGAGTTGTTCTAATTCTCGATTGAGTTCTCGAATTCGATCGTTGGAGAGTTCGAGGAGGCGATCGCGTCCTTCCCAGGTGGCGTTCTCTCCGCTGTGAGGCAAAATCGAGTGCACGATAATTTGCGCGTCGGGGTGGTGTTCTCGCAGATCGCGAATAATGCGCCAGTAATTATCGAGAAGGACTTCATCCTCGACACCGCGAATGAGATCGTTAATGCCGATGGAAACGAAAATCGCTTCGGGATTAGTATCGTCGAGTAACTTCAATCGCTCGAACAAGCCGTCGGTGGTTTCTCCAGAAATGCCCTGATTCAACCAAGTCGTGTCGGAAGGTAGCAGTTCGGCCGGAAACCACAGGGCGATCGAATCCCCAGCCAGAACGCTCAGTCTTTCTGGGGGAGCAGTGGCGATCGCTTGAGCTTCGCGCTCGAGAATTTCCACCCACTCTTCGTAGGTCAGTTGGTGGCGGGGACCGAGTTCCGACTCGACTTCTTCTGGGGAATCTGAAGTCTGTTCGGTCACAGAAGCCTCTGCCTGCCCCACGCTCGTCCATTCCGAGTGCTGTAGCAAGAGCAGGCTAACGGTGAGGCTCAGAACGGCATTGGTTGCCAGAGAAAGAATCACCCAAGGAGGTAAGGTCTTCGATCGACTAGACACGAGATTCAACCACAACCAGGCTTGATATGAATTTCAGATTGCCTTGACGCGGGCCGACCTGGATATTTGTAAATCCTACAGCGAGTTGAGCCGAAAAGAAAGTTCCAGGCAAACTTCCGCAGGTTCAACTGACTCTACCCATGCCATCTCGAAAGGAACTGCGATCATCCTTAACAAAATCGAAAATCACGAACGGGGAACGGGGAATAGAGAGCTGGGGGAGCTGGGGAAGCTGGGGGAGAGTGAATGCGCGCATTCTTCCTTGTCACCTCTGCTCTGTCTTCCTCATTCCTGCCAAACTTATACTCGTAAAGCGCGCGAACTCTTACACAAAAAGTGCAGCTCGATCGAACTGCACTTTCCGAGATTTTACTGAAATTAAATCGTTGAGGTTAAAATCGCAATCGCAAGCGAGGGGAGCAAACCTAGATGAGTTCGCTACCACCAGCCACGTTACCCGTGACCGCGCTGGCTGTCGCACCCATCTCAGATTCTTTGAGGAATCCATGATAGGCTTCCATGCCGTGTTCGCCGATGTCGAGACCTTCCATCTCTTCTTCGGGGGTGACTCGGATACCGCCAGTGACCGCACCGATGGCATACCAGAAAATCGTACTCATGAGGACGGTAAAGCCGCCGATGGAGAGGATACCGACGATTTGCGCCATGATGTTGGTGCCGCCGTCGAAGATACCCACAGCGAGGGTTCCCCAAATACCGTTGACCAAGTGAACGGAGGTCGCGCCCACGGGGTCGTCGATTTGGATGCTGTCGAAGAAAGCCACGGAGAAGACAACGATAATACCAGCGATCGCTCCAGTCAGAACGGCCGCCCAGTAAGGCATCGCATCGCATCCGGCGGTAATACCCACCAAACCGGCGAGGATACCGTTGATGCTCATGGAGAGATCCGGCTTACCATCTTTGAACCAAGAGGTGAAGGTTCCGGTCACGCCCCCAGCAGCAGCGGCGAGGTTGGTGGTAACGGCAATGTAAGCGATGTTACTGGTTGCCGCGAGTTCGGAACCGGGGTTGAATCCAAACCAGCCGATCCAGAGAATCAAGCACCCGAGGGTGGCGATGCTCATGTTGTGACCGGGAATCGCGCGGGGTTCGCCATCTTCGTACTTGCCGATGCGGGGTCCGAGGATTGCTGCCCCCATCAGTGCCGCCCAGCCGCCGACGGAGTGAACCACGGTCGATCCGGCAAAGTCGTGGAAGCCGCCGAAGACGTTCCCCAACCAGCCACCACCCCAGACCCAGTGTCCGGAAATGGGGTAAGAAACAGCCGTGAGTAAAAGGCTAAAAAGCAAGAAAGAGGAGTACTTAATCCGTTCGGCAACCGCCCCGGAAACGATGGTGGCGGCAGTGGCGGCGAAAGCCACTTGGAACAGGAAGGACACGGAAATCGGCAGTCCTGCCGGGAACGGATCGAGACCGTAAGAAGCCGGATCGCTGCTGCTGAGGAACCAACCGCCAAAGCCGATGAAGCCGTTACCGTTCCCCGCACCGTACATCAACGAGAAACCGATCGCCCAGTAAGCCACGGTGGCTAACGCGAAGACGATCAAGTTTTTGGAGAGGATGTTAACGGCGTTTTTCTGGCGGCAGAAGCCGGTTTCGAGCATTCCGAATCCAGCGTTCATGAAAATCACCAGAACGGAGGCAACCAAAATCCAGACGGTGTTCAACACCCCCTGAACGTAAGCCGGGTCGGTGATTTCGTCGGGAATTTCAATTCCTTGCGGGTCGGCAGCAGTGGCAGCTAAGTCCCAAACGCCGATGACTAGAGCGATCAGGGGGATGCAAGCCAACCAGTACTTGGGAAAATGCCGAGTGACCGATTGCAGGCGATCGAACATAGAGGCGCGTCTTCGAGACGAGCTTCTCCTCTTCTTTTTTGTTAGAGCTAGCTTGGATGTCATAGAATTTGACTTCAACTTGAATGAGCTACACGGTTTTCCTGTCATCTCGGGTAACACCCGATAGAAAGTTCCCAGAATCGATACAGGAAGCAGAATGATGTTGATTCATTCCACATGGGTGCGTTCCCATCGAGTTTTTCGTGAATCGATCGTCCCTGAAATTTTTGGGACGTTTACGATCGCGATCGCCTCCTCACACGCAGAAACGATTGGCTAACTCGACCCCTATGAGCGCCTTGACTTACGACACTTGGGAGCTACTTTTACGGGATTCCGTGACAGATGTAATTGAGTTTACGGGCTTTGCACGGACTGTTGCACCGATACGATCGCACTTGTGAGGTAGCTGTAACGCGATCGCGCCTCAGATTGTCTCGAACCCCTTTATTTAAGTCACCCTGATTCCACCAATTCTTACCGGTTAATTTCTGTATAAAAAAATACATTTCAATCTTTTTGAGACGAAAAATCAGAAAGTTCGGGGAATCTACGGTACTTTTGAGATCGGTTTTGCCCTCGATAATGCCTACATCTGCGTAATATACGCTCGATACCCCAGACCATCGAGACGCTCTTGTTTTTGCATCACTGAATCGGCCAGGCTCTGTCGATATTGCACGATGCGATCGAGCAAATCGGGTTGATGAGTGGCTAAAATCTGCACGGCAAGCAGTCCGGCATTTTGAGCATTGCCGATGGCAACAGTAGCTACCGGAATGCCGCGAGGCATTTGCACGATCGAATAAAGAGAATCTGCACCCTGGAGATAGCGGGTCGCAACGGGTACGCCGATAACGGGTAAAGGGGTTAGAGAGGCGACCATTCCTGGCAGATGCGCGGCTCCTCCCGCTCCGGCAACAATCACTTTCAGACCGCGTTTGCAAGCAGTCTGGGCATACTTTACCATACGCTCGGGAGTTCGGTGAGCCGAAACAATGTTGACTTCGACGGGAACCTCGAAATCCTCGCAAACGGAAATCGCCGCTTGCATCGTCGGCAGGTCGGAATCGCTGCCCATAATAATCCCGATCTCAACAGGGGTTGGGGTCATCGCTTCGATAGGTTGATTTTGAATTAGTTTTGAATCGTTAGCGATCGACCATAGCGAAGAACAACCCCAAACCCCAGAAAGTAAAGGCAATCTTCGGAATTCCCACTACCCAATTCCGAAGTCAGAAATTGGTAAAGGGAATGCTGAAAATGATGAACGATAAGTAATAGATCGAGAACGAGGAGTTTGAAAAGCGATCGGTGATGAACGGGAAATGAGGAGCTGGGGAAGGTGAGGGAGGTGAGGGAGGTGAGGGAGGTGAGGGAGGTGAGGGAGGTGAGGGAGATACAAAATTCTTCCTTGTCCTCCTTGTCCTCCTTGTCCTCCTTGTCCTCCTTGTCCTCCTTGTCCTCCTTGTCTCCCCCTATCCCCATTGACCCGATCGACAATCCTATGATGGACTAACTAAAAGGATGCATCAGAGGGGAACTGTATAGTAATGAAGTGGCAGATTATTAATGCCCGAGTACCTGGAGATCTCGGTCTACAACAAATTTCGAGCGACGATCGCGGATTCGTGCAAAAAATCGCGACGATGCCCCTCACTCGAAATCTTCCGCCAGAAGAAGATATGCGGGTTATCGATGTTGCTGGCGATTGGATTTCTCTAGGAGGTATAGACTTACAAATTAACGGTGCATTGGGGCTTCCCTTCACAGAAATCGCCTCCGAACATCGCTCCCTCCTCAAAAAAATCTGCGATTTCTTATGGGCGCAAGGGGTAGATGGATTTTTACCCACTCTCGTCACCACATCCATCGAAAATATTCATCGCGCCCTCGACGTGTTTTCCGAGTTCGTGGCAGCGGATGCGGCAGAGGAAGCGACCGCTCGCATTTTGGGCGTGCATCTGGAGGGTCCGTTTCTCAATCCTCAAAAGCGCGGCGCGCATCCTGAAGAGTTCCTCTTACCTCTGAGTGTTGAAAATCTCAAGCGAGTGTTGGGAGACTACGCAAGTACCGTCAAATTGATGACCCTCGCACCGGAACTGGATTCGAGCGGAGAGGCGATCGCCTACTTGCGGTCTTTGGGCATCACAGTCAGTTTAGGACACTCCCTCGCCACGCTCCAACAGGCCCAGCGAGCGTTTGCGCGGGGTGCTTCGATGGTGACTCACGCTTTTAACGCAATGCCCCCTCTCCACCATCGCCAGCCCGGATTGCTCGGGGCCGCCATCATCGATCCGGAAGTGCGATGCGGTCTGATTGCCGACGGCGAGCACGTTTGTCCGGAAATGCTACAGATTCTCCTCCAAGCGGGTCAGTACGATCGCGGTATTTTTCTGGTGAGCGATGCCCTCGCACCACTGGGCCTCGAGGATGGTCTCTACCCGTGGGATACTCGCGAGATCGAGGTAAAAAACGGTACGGCCCGGCTTCTCGATGGGACCCTGGCGGGGACGACGCGATCGCTGCTGGCGGGGGCGCAGAATTTGGTGCGCTGGGGACTTTGCAGCATTCCCCAGGCGATCGCCATGACGACGGTTGCCCCCCGACAGGCGATCGGTTTGGACTCGCCCATCGGTCAATCGGCCAACAAACTGCTGCGTTGGAAGTTAACCCAAGACGATCGAATCGACGAATCGCTCTTAACTTGGCAACGAGTCTTTTCTGGTGAATAGGGTAGAAGACGCGGGGACGCTCAGAGGGAGAGAAACGGGAGAAACGGGGAAAGGGGAGATAGAAATGACGCGGAGACGCGGAGACGCGGAGACGCGGAGATGGGGAAACGGGGGAAATGGGAGACACGGAGGAAACGGGAGACACGGGAGACACGGGGTGATGAAGAGAGAGGATGAAAAATGCGCACATTCTCCTTGTCACCTTGTCACCTTGTCCCCTGAAGCCTCCCCAGCTTCCCCAGCTTCCCACACCCCATTCCCCACATTCTGTGACTCAATCAGCCCTGAGTGCCGTACATTGTCTCGAGAGGGGACATCGATCGCACTGAGGATTGCGAGCGGTGCAAACTGCTGCCCCAAAATCGAGCAGCGTCAGGTTCCAGCGTCCGACATACCGCGTGGGAGCGGCTTCGTCGGCAGCGGCCCAGAGCAACTTACATCGGGATTTTACCCGCTCCCCTTCTATACCGAAAAATCGCTCTAAGATGCGGGCGACGTTGGTATCGAGAACGGCGGCACGTCGGTTGAAAGCACCCGCAAGAATTGCGCGCGCGGTGTATTTCCCCACGCCGGGTAACTCGAGCAGTGCGGCTTCCGTTTTGGGAATTCGACCGCCATTCGATCGAACGATCGTCTCGATGGACTGGCTCAATCGTTCGGCGCGAAAAAATAAACCCAATGGTTTCAAAATTTGCGCTACCTCTTCGATGGGAACCGCTGCGAGCTGTTCTGGGTAGGGATATCGATCGATGAGGGTTTCGTAAATGGGGGCAACCGTTGCCGCGTTGGTTTTTTGCAGCAAGAATTCCGCCACGAACAGTCGGTAGGGGTCTTGGGTGCGCCGCCAGGGAAAATCGCGCAGGTTTTCTTTGCCCCAACTCCGCAGCCTGCGCCGAAACCATTGGAGTCGATCGGGTTCGAGATGTGTCACGTCTGTAAGATTTTAACGATGCGATCGGATCGATCGTACCAATTTCAGACCCATATGCAGGCGAGCTTGGGGAGCTTGGGAGGCTTCGGGGGCTTCGCTAGCTCTCGGGGGCTTCGGGGCTTGGGAAGACAAGAAAGAATTTTGCATTCATTCCCCCGTTTCCCCCCTTGCTCCCGTTTCTCCCGTTTCCCAAATTTTTCCCTGAAACTCAGGAGGTCGAATCCTCCTGAAATCTCCGACCCGTTCGCAGTATCTGTCCGGCGAGAACCGCCGCGCCGAAACCATTATCGATATTGACTACACCAATTCCGGGCGCACAGGTATTGAGCATGGTCAGAAGGGGTGCCAGACCGTTGAAACTCGCGCCGTATCCAACACTGGTGGGAACGGCGATCGTCGGACAGGCGACCAGTCCGGCCACGACGCTCGGTAGCGCCCCTTCCATCCCCGCCACGACAACTGCCACATCAGCCTGGGCGATCTCCTGTTGGTGGGCGAAGAGTCGATGAATTCCCGCCACGCCCACATCGGTAATCCGCTTGACCTGAAAACCGCTCAGTTCTAGGGTAACGGCGGCTTCTTCAGCTACTGGGAGATCGGAGGTTCCCGCACACAACAGCACGATCCGACCGGGATGGGTGGGCATGGGTCTTTCGGGAACGATCGCGCAAATCCGAGCGACGGGATAGTAGCTCACATCCGGCACTTTCTCTTGCAGTTGCTCGTAAATTGGCGGGGAGACGCGCGTTGCCATCACCACTTTGTCATCCTGTCGCATCACGTCCATAATCCGAGCGATCTGTTCGCAGGTTTTGTCCTGTCCCCAAATCACCTCGGGAAACCCCGTCCGATCGCGGCGATAGCGATCGATTTTCGCAAAATCGTCGATGGATTCAAATGTCAGAGGCTTGAGTCGATCGAGAGCCAGTTCTGGAGCGATTTCACCGGCAGCAACAGCTTTTAAGAGGGATTGTAAGGTTTCGGAATTCATCGACTTGAATGGGGAACGCAGGCTGAAATATCTTACACCAGGTCGCGGGATGGGGGATGGGGAGGTGGGGGAGATGAGGGAGATGAGGGAGGTGAGGGAGATGAGGGAGATGAGGGAGGTGAGGGAGATACGCGCATTCTTCCTTGTCCCCCTTTCTCCGCGTCCGGAGCGTCTCCGCGTCATCTACAGCTCCCATCCTCCTCTCGAACAACCCGTTTGACGTTAAAATGAGGTCTGAACGACTCCACTACATCGCGTCTCCGGTTCCATGACTACGACCCTCACCGATCTTGAAGCCCAACTTACCGATCTGCGCGGAACGGCCCGAGAAGCGATCGCCGCAGCCGATACGCTCGATGCTCTCGAACAACTGCGGGTCAGTTATTTGGGGAAAAAGGGTCAACTCTCGAAAATTCTCGGCGGCATGGGGAAACTCGACCCTGGCGATCGTCCCCGAATCGGCGCGTTGGCCAACCAAATCAAGCAGGAACTCCAAGGGGATCTAGAACAAAAGCGATCGGACTTGCAAGCCGCGCAAATTGAAGCCCAACTCGCGGCGGAAACCCTTGATGTCACGATGCCGGGAATCGTCCGTCCCCAGGGTTCGGTTCATCCCCTCAACGGCATTATCGATCGGGTTATCGATATCTTCGTCGGCTTGGGCTATACGGTTTCGAGCGGCCCGCAGATGGAAACGGACTACTACAACTTTGAAGCCCTCAACACGCCTCCCGACCATCCTGCGCGCGACATGCAGGATACCTTCTATTTGCCCGATGGCAACCTGCTGCGCACCCACACGTCTTCGGTACAAATTCGCTACATGGAAGAGCACCAACCCCCGATTCGCATTATTGCTCCGGGTCGCTGCTGCCGCCGAGATACAGTCGATGCCACCCACTCGGCGACGTTCCACCAAATTGAAATTTTAGCGGTCGATCGCGGACTGACGTTTACCGACCTTAAAGGAACGGTAAAAGAGTTCCTACAACAAATTTTCGGCGACGTGGAAATCCGCTTCCGGGCGAGTTACTTCCCCTTCACCGAACCCTCTGCGGAAGTCGATGTTCGCTGGCAAGGCAAGTGGTTGGAGGTGATGGGTTGCGGCACAGTCGATCCTAACGTTCTCAAAGCTGTCGGCTACGATCCCGAGGTCTATACTGGATTTGCCGCCGGGTTGGGGGTAGAACGATTTGCGATGGTCTTGCACAAAATCGACGATATCCGCCGTCTCTACAGCAGCGATCTGCGATTTTTGCGGCAGTTTTAGATCCGACAGTGAGAAAGTTTGCGGCTGGGGCGATCTTCGTTCTCTCCCCTGTTTTCTCCGCGTCCCCCATCTGTGCGATATTATCCGCGTCTCCCTTGTCTTTTTTCAACACTGCCTATGTCCCTCGAAGCTGCGGCTAGTGAAGCCCTGATTCAGCAAAACCTGGAAAAATTCCTCCTGGTTCTTTCCGTTTCTCTAACGGTGGCGACTCTCTCTCGTACTTGGAGTTGGGTGCGGCAAATTCCCTACACCTTACTCTTGGTAATCGTCGGGGGGGTTCTGGCTTTTGAGGACGTTCGCTTGGTAGACCTCTCGCCAGGGCTAATTCTGGAGATTTTCTTACCGCCCCTGCTATTCGAGGCGGGTTGGAATCTCGACTGGAAACAACTCAAGCAAGATTGGATTCCCGTCGGGTTGTTTGCCATCATCGGGGTGATTATTTCCGTTCTGGGAATCGGTGTGGTTCTGGCGCAGTTTACGGAACTGTCTTTGCCGATCGCCCTGTTAGTGGGGGCGAGTCTGGCGGCGACCGACCCGGTATCGGTGATTGCCCTGTTTCGAGAACTCGGGGTAGATAAGCGCCTAACCACGCTGATGGAAGGGGAGAGTTTGCTCAACGATGGTGTGGCGGTTGTCGCTTTTAGCTTGCTCGTCGGCTTGGCTTTGGGGACGGAAGATTTTTCCGTGCAAGCGACCATTGCCCGGTTCGGAATCTTTGTCGGCGTGGGGGTCGGCATGGGGGCGTTAATTGGGTTTGGGATTTCCTACCTCACCCAACGCTTCGATTTACCCCTCGTCGAGCAATCTCTGACGTTGGTTTCGGCTTATGGAACCTATGTGGTCACGGAAAATCTCGGGGGATCGGGGGTAATCGCCGTGGTGACAGTGGGTTTGGTACTGGGGAACTTCGGTTCTCGCATTGGCATGAACCCCCGGACTCGGGTGATTGTCAGCGAGTTTTGGGAATTTATCGCCTTCTTCGTCAATTCGATCGTCTTTCTGCTGATCGGCGATCGGGTGGAATTTAAAGCCCTGCTGGAAAATTTGGATTTGATGGCGATCGCGATCGTTGCGGTTCTGGCAACGCGGGCGATCGGGATTTACACGCTGGGGGGTTTGAGTAATGCGATCGCCCGATCTCAAATTAACCAAGCGGAAATTAAACTCTCCGAACAAACAGTATTGTGGTGGGGCGGCTTGCGGGGGTCGGTTTCTATTGCGTTGGCCCTAAGCGTCCCGGCTGCTTTGCCGGAACGGGATAAGGTGATTAGTATCGTCTTTGGCGTGGTGCTGTTTACCCTGTTGGTTCAAGGCTTAACGACGAAAGGCTTGCTTGATGGTTTGGGTTTGCTATCAGATCGAGCGCGCCAAGAAGAGTACGTCGAAGCGATCGCCCGTCGGGCGGCTTTAGGACGAGTGTTAGAACGCTTGCAGGAGTTAGAGAAAAATCCCGATGTCGATCGCCAATTTTTCGAGTATCAAACGGCTTTAGTCACCGGGCAAATTAACGATCTGCAAAAAGACTTGGAGACGTTGCGCGCTCGCCATCCGGATTTACGAGACTTTGCTAACGAACAACTTCGAGAAGAACTGCTCTCAATTGAAGCCGATACCTATGCCGAACTCGTCCGCGCGGGTCGGCTCAACAAGGACTTAGCACCGTTCTTACAAGAAGCATCGCTCGATTAAATCCATAGCCAGGGTCGTCAGCCCTCTAGCGGTCAGCCGATGGCGCTCTACTGAATACTGACAACACATGCACTCTCTGGTTAGCTATTACCCGTTGAGATCGCCAATAACAAAGCAGATAGATCGATTCGATCTATCTGCTTCACTCTCGTCTCGTTCGATTTTGTCGATCGATATTAAGCCGATTCGGGCTTCGGTAAAGAAGAGGGGTGGAGGAGAATTTCCGCCGTCGATCGCTTCTCGACCATTTCCCGCGTAATCGAACAGCGAGTGACATCCTTACGAGAGGGCAACTCGTACATCACTTCGAGCATCAATTCTTCGACGATACTTCGCAGCGCCCTGGCCCCGGTTTTACGACGGTACGCTTCCTGGGCGATCGCCCGCAGGGCTTCGGGTTTGAATTCCAACTGCACGTTATCCATATTCAGCAGCTTTTGGTACTGCTTGACTAAAGCGTTGCGCGGTTGGGTCAAAATGGCCATCAGGGCATCTTCATCGAGGGGATCGAGCACTGCTTCAATGGGCAAGCGACCGATAAACTCGGGAATCATCCCAAACTTCACCAAGTCATCGGGTTCGAGATGCTTGAGAACATCTGTCGCGCGTTTTTCCTTCGGCTGGGTTTCTCCAGGTTTGATGAATCCCATCGATTTCTTACCGGTGCGCTGCTCGACAATTTTCTCGAGACCGACGAAGGCTCCCCCGCAAATGAATAAGATATTGCGGGTATCGATTTGGATGCAGTCTTGGTAGGGGTGCTTGCGTCCGCCTTGGGGGGGAACGTTGGCGACCGTGCCTTCGAGCATTTTCAACAGCGCTTGCTGTACCCCTTCTCCAGAAACATCGCGGGTGATGGAGGGGTTCTCGCTCTTGCGGGCGACTTTATCGAGTTCGTCGATGTAGATAATGCCCCGCTGGGCTTCTTCCACATCTAAGTCGGCGACTTGCAGCAACCGCAGGAGAATATTTTCCACATCTTCACCCACGTACCCGGCTTCGGTCAGCGTGGTCGCATCAGCCACGGCGAAGGGCACGTCGAGAAAACTGGCCAGCGTTTGAGCGAGCAATGTTTTCCCGCATCCCGTCGGACCGATGAGCAAGATGTTCGATTTTTGGAGTTCGACAGCATCGTCAGTGCTGACTTTACCCCGCATCTTTGCCTGAGCGAAACTGAGACGCTTGTAGTGGTTGTAAACGGCAACGGAGAGAACCTTTTTGGCTTCTTGTTGACCGATAACGTGTTCGTCGAGATATTTTTTAATGTCTTTGGGCTTGGGAATCCGATCGAGGGAAAGATTGGCCGATCGCGATCGCCGTTTTTCTTGAGGTTCGGTGCGGGGCGCGGGTTGGGGAGTTGAAGGGCCTGCATCGAACAGCTCTTCGTCCAAGATTTCGTTACATAAATCTACACATTCATCGCAGATGTAGACTCCCGGACCGGCAATCAACTTACGAACCTGTTCTTGAGATTTGCCACAAAAAGAACACTTGAGATGGGAGTCGTATTTACTAGACATAGGCTGTCTGATAGATTTACGCTGAGCCACTTTTTAACTCGACCCGATGCTGCGTACGATCTTAAGAGATCGGAACGAGGCGAGTGTGATTTGGCTCGGACACGGTCGGTCTGTTAGTAGGAGAAGAAAAGAACTAACAATATTTGACGGAGGGTTTTAAAAACTCTATTTAGGTTGCAAAAACCCCATCGATTTTTGCGCGCTCCTCTCCTCAACAACGGTATATCCGCTATCGATGCATATCATTCTAGCATTTCTAGCTCCACCTGTTGGGAAACTTCACACGGACAAGCAGGACAAACGCATCTAAACTCTAGAAGCCTGACTCAGCATAGATTTCAAGACAAGTCAGTCAAAATACTCGATCGGCAAATTTCATATCCGGTCGGCATTTGCGCATAAGATGCGATTGTCCTAGCACAGATAAAGTTCAGGTAAAGTTTTTTGGCAATCTTCGAGGCAGAATGCAAGCGTAGCCCCCGAGCCAAGTCAACTCAACCCCAAGTCCGAGCGGGCGATCGAGAATGGGGATGCCTCAGACAGCGGCGACGGATTTCTCTCGAGCTTCTGCTGGATGGGGGATGACGCGATCGACCAATCCGTATTCGAGAGCTTGGTCGGCATCCATGTAGAAATCGCGTTCCGTATCGTCGGCAACTCGTTCGATAGACTGTCCGGTATGTTCGGAGAGCAGGCGATTGAGCGTTTCTTTATGATGGAGGATTTCTTTGGCTCGAATCTCGATATCGACCGCTTGTCCCTGAGCGCCACCCATCGGTTGATGGAGGATAATGCGAGAATTCGGCAGCGAGAGCCGTTTTCCGGGAGTACCGCCTGCGAGCAACAACGCACTCATCCCGATCGCCGCCCCGTAGCAAATGGTCACCACGTCCGGTTGGATTTGCTGGATGGTATCGTAAATCGCCATTCCCGCCGTCTCGAAGCCACCCCCCATACCGGGAGAGTTGATATACAGTTGAATATCTCTTTCGGGATCTTCAGCTTCGAGAATTAACATCTGGGCGGAAATCGAGTTGGCCACATCGTCATTAATCGGCGTTCCCAAAAAGATGATTCCCTCTCGCAGCAAGCGCGAGTACAAATCGAACGCCCGTTCTCCCATGCCGGACTGCTCCAAAACCATGGGCACCAAACCAACGGTTTCACCCCTGACGTAGGACGGGGTAAGACTGGTGAGGTCGAAAGGGTTAGAGTGGGCTTTTAACATAAACTCGGTAACTGATGGTTCTAGAACGGCAGGGTCTGCTAGTAGATGGCACTTCGATCGCGAAACCTTCGCTTTCGATACGTGCGATCGTCGCCGTTTGTTTCATTATGCCGCAGGGATTCGAGCGGGGGAAGGTGAGGGTCTTTCGCCCTTTGAAGATTTATGCGATTTATTCCTCTTCTGAGACGGTGGAGGCTTCGACTTCAACCGTTGCCGTTTCGGCGGGGATATCGTCAGACTCCGACTCGGCTTCGCTGTCGGGGGTTTCCGAGAGCGTCCCTTCGGGCACGTATTCGATGTTGGCGCGTTCTTTGAGCCAGTCGAGGGCTTTATCTTTGCGCAATTCTTCGGTCACGAATGCCGCGAGCCGATCGCGATCGACATCCTGACCCAACTGTTCGAGGAGTTCGTTATTGCGCTGTTCGATCGCCTCGCTGTCGGGTTCTAAGTTGTTGGCGCGAGAAATTTCCTCGAGCATCAAATTTTGATAGAGCCTATCGGTGGCTTCCGGTCGCGATTGCGATCGCAGTTTGGGCAGCGTATCTTGGTTGTACATCTGCCGCACGTCGATGCCGTACTGTTCGAGCTGCATCGCTCGTTGGGTGAGAATCGTATCGACCTCTTTAGAAATCATGGTCTCGGGCAGATCGATCTCGACTTTTTCCACGAGCGCCTTCATCAGAGCGGCTTTGACGTTCCCGGCAGTGCGATTCTCGGCTTCGGTTTTAAAGCGAGTTTCGAGGGACTCGCGCAGCTCGGCTAAGGTCTCGTATTCGCTAGCTTCTTTGGCAAAGTCGTCGTTGAGTTCGGGCAGTTCTTTTTCTTTGAGTTCCTTGAGGGTGACCTTAAAAATGGCATCCTGACCGGCGAGTTCCTCGTTGCCGTATTCCTCGGGAAACTTGACTTCGATTTCTTTGGTTTCTTCGAGCTTCATGCCTGCCATCTGCTCGACAAAACCCGGAATCAACTTTCCTTCGACCATCTCCACCTGAAAGTCTTCAGCCGTGCCACCCGCAAAGGGTTCGGTTTCCTCGCCTTCAGTTTCGGGAGCCAACCGACCTTCAAAATCGACAATCGCCACATCTCCCATTTGCGCCGGACGATCTTCAATCGGAATCAACGTGGCCTGTTCGACGCGGCGTTCCTCTAAATAATCCTCGACTTGTTGGGGATCGTACTTAATTTCTTCGGCGCGAACTTCCAACCCTTCATACCTTTCGGCATCTAGGGTCACTTGGGGGGGCACATCGACTTTCGCCGAAAACGTCAGCGCCTGACCGGGGGTATACTGACCGACTAAAGCATCGAAATCGGAATCGAGCTGGTAGTTTCCCAGAGCGTCGATTTTCTCTTGTTCGATCGCCTGTTTGAGGGCTTCTTGGACGATCTCTTCTAAGGCCGCTGCTTTGATGCGATCGGGCCCTAAACGTTGAAGCAAAACTTGGCGGGGAACTTTCCCCTTGCGAAACCCAGGGATATTTACCGAACGCTGGAAGTTTTGTAGCGTGCGATCGTAAGTCTTCGCAGACAGCTCTGGGGGGATCTCTATTTCTAAGCCAATTTGGCTAGCCGGTAGTTTTTCCTGGGTAACTTTCATGGATTGAGTTCGTGTCCGAAGGGGGCAGAATCGATGGGCCGCTTGAGGCTCGATCGGCGCTTTAGAGGGCAAGCTTACCTATAATAGCGGAAAATTTTCCCTGAATAACGAGTGAGATTGCTCGATCGACCCTTGTTTCCACCGGGCGGACTGGGGATCGCCCGCACGCGCAAGACCGATGTTGTCGGGTTAGAGTCGATCGAAAAACGAACGTTGGCGATGGCCGGAGGTGAGCGTTCGGTGCATCTGAGGTGCGATCGCTCGATGCTTATTTTTACAGCGACCCTTAACCCTTAAGCATCTCACATCGCTAAAAACGGTAATTTTGCTTTGAAAAGTCGATTTCTCAAGGACTCAGACAGTGGCTCGGGCTTCAGGCTCGTCCGTCGTCTCGCTCTCGACTCAACCCTCGTGTCGCCTACCGAATACCGCAGAACTGTGATATCTTTATGGACGTAAGGAATAGCCAAAGCGCTCGTAACGATCGCCGATTCAGATAACATCAGCCCAGCGAAGCCTAACGCGATATAAGAAATATAAGATCCGAAAGTATTAATATTTGAGCGAAGAAGTCTCGACTCTTCAGACGAGTTGTGGAAAGCGAACGAATAGCGAACGAGAAGAAAGCCAATCGCTAACGTCACTTTCGATTCCGAAACTATAAAAAACTAGGTATAAATCGTACTGGCGAAAATCGCTCCGAATCGGAAAATCACCTCGAAATTAAAACTCTGAAAAAACGCTCGTATCGATAAAATCAACAATCTGCTCTGTGGAGGAAGTGAAATTTGCCTCAAACTTATCGAATTGCAATTCTCGGCGCAACAGGTGCGGTGGGAACGGAGATTCTAGAACTTCTCGAAGAACGTAACTTTCCCGTTGCCGATCTCAAGCTGCTCGCATCCGAGCGTTCTGCCGGTCGAAAAATGTCCTTTGCCGGGGAAAGTCTGACCGTCGAAGCCGTTAATGCCGACGCTTTTAAAAACGTAGATATCGTCCTGGCATCGGCCGGGGGCAGTATCTCGAAAACTTGGGTCGAGTCGATCTCCAAAGCCGGAGCGGTCGCCATCGATAACTCCAGTGCCTTTCGGATGGACCCAGACGTTCCCTTGGTGGTTCCCGAAGTCAATCCCGATGCTGCTACCCGCCATCGAGGTATTATCGCCAACCCCAACTGCACCACGATTTTGATGGCAATGGCAGTCTGGCCGCTGCATCAAATTCAGCCCGTACGGCGCATCGTCGTCAGTACGTACCAGTCTGCGAGCGGTGCCGGGGCGCGAGCGATGGAGGAAGTGAAAACCCAAGCCCGAGCCATTTTGGACGGTGGAGAACCGCAACCGGAAATTCTGCCCTACCCCTTGGCGTTCAATCTCTTCCCCCATAATTCTCCCCTCAACGAGGATGGGTATTGCGAGGAAGAAATGAAGATGGTCAACGAGACGCGCAAAATCTTTGGTGCGAGCGACCTGAAGATTACAGCCACCTGCGTGCGGGTTCCCGTATTGCGCGCTCACTCAGAAGCCATTAACTTAGAGTTCGACGATCCCTTTAGTGCGAACGCCGCTCGGGAAATTCTCGCCAACGCACCGGGGGTGAAACTCGTCGAAAATTGGCAAACCAATTACTTCCCCATGCCCATCGAAGCAACGGGTCGAGATGAAGTTCTCGTGGGTCGCATCCGTCAGGATATATCTAACCCTTGCGGACTGGAATTATGGCTGTGTGGCGATCAGATTCGCAAGGGCGCAGCGCTCAATGCCATCCAAATTGCCGAACTCTTAGTGAGTCGAAACTTGTTGAAACCGGCGGTTCTTGAAGTTTAGACCCTGGGGAAACATGACTTTATCGTGGCAGAAATTTGACGGAGTGCAAGTGTGGTGGATTTCGGACGAGTTTTGACGGCAATGGTCTCGCCGTTCGATGCGCGAGGCAACTTGAATTTAGCCGTTGCCGAAAAGTTAGCCGATCGCTTAGTCGAGGACGGGACGGATACGCTCGTGGTTTGCGGAACCACCGGCGAGTCTCCCACCTTGACTCGGGCCGAACAGTTGGAATTGATTCAAGTCGTCAAATCCGCAGTCAGCACTCGAGCCAAAGTGATTGCCGGAACCGGTTCAAACTCCACCGCCAGCGCGATCGACTTCACGCAAAAAGCCGCTAAGCTAGGGGTAGACGGATCGTTACAGGTCGTTCCGTATTACAACAAACCGCCCCAACAGGGTCTCTACGAACATTTTCGCGCGATCGCGAGCGCTTGTCCCGACTTGCCCGTGATGTTGTACAACATCCCCGGTCGAACGGGAGTCAATCTCGAACCCGAAACGATCGCCGAACTCGCCGAAATTTCCAACATCGTTGCGGTGAAAGAAGCCAGTGGCGATTTAGAACAGGTTGCCCGCATCCGCACCCTAACGTCCCCGGAATTTGTCCTGTATTCGGGAGATGATGCCCTTACCCTGCCTCTGCTGAGTATTGGGTGTCGAGGAGTCGTTAGTGTGGCCAGCCATCTGGTGGGTCGATCCCTACAAGAAATGGTGCGCGCTTTTGAAGCGGGTCAAACGCAACATGCCACTGAAATTCACCTGCGTTTGCTGCCCTTATTTAAAGCCTTGTTTTTGACCGCGAACCCCATTCCCCTCAAGTTTGCCCTCCAACAATTAGGTTGGGATGTGGGAAGATGTCGCCCTCCCTTGAGCGAAGCGACCGATGACGTGCGCCAAACTCTCAAAGAAGTTTTAGATCGGTTAGAACTTTTACCTTAACCCGTCCGATTTCCAATTCACGATTTCAAGTTAACCACTGCAAACCAACGAGTGCTTTCTCTTCTTCCTAAAATGCCGAAGACGAGAGAAAACTCAGTCATCATGCCTCCAAAGTTTCCCAGCGGTTTCTTTGGAGGGCGTTAGAGATTTCAACCCAAGATTTCAGCCCAAGATTTCAATTTTTGTCCACATTAGCTTCCGATAACACGATCGACATGAGTAAAAGCAAAGCCAAACCCGCGCTCAAAATTATTCCCTTGGGGGGATTGCACGAAATTGGCAAAAATACTTGCATTTTCGAGTTCAACGATGAAATCCTGCTGTTGGATGCGGGGATTGCATTTCCCACCGAAGCCATGCACGGGGTCAATATTGTTTTGCCCGACATGACGTATTTGCGCGAGAATCGCCATAAAATCAAAGGCGCGATCGTCACCCACGGTCACGAAGACCACATTGGCGGCATGGCCTACCATCTCAAACAATTCGATATCCCCATCATTTACGGCCCGCGCTTGGCCCTGGCATTGCTCGCCGGGAAACTCGAAGAAGCCGGCGTGAGCGATCGCACCGAACTCAAAACCGTGCAGCCGCGAGAAGTAGTCCGGGTGGGTAAATCCTTCTCGATCGAATTCATTCGCAATACCCATTCGATCGCCGATAGTTTTACCCTGGCGGTAACCACCCCCATCGGCTCGGTTATCTTTACCGGCGACTTCAAAGTAGACCATACCCCCGTCGATGGCGAGCGGTTCGACTTCTACAAACTCGCCGAGTACGGAGAAAAAGGCGTTCTGTGCCTGCTCAGCGACTCCACCAACGCCGAAGTTCCCGGTTTTACCCCCTCCGAACGCTCGGTTTATCCCAATCTCGATCGCGTCATCGCTCAAACCCCCGGTCGGTTGATGGTCACCACCTTCGCCTCCTCCGTCCATCGGGTGAACATGATTTTAGAACTGGCTGCCAAACACGGTCGCTACGTTTCCGTGGTCGGTCGCTCGATGCTCAACGTCATCGCCCACGCCCGCAACCTCGGCTACATTAAGTGTCGCGACGATCTGTTCAAACCCATTCACGAGGCCTCGAAACTCCCCGACGAAAAAGTACTCATTCTCTGTACCGGGTCTCAGGGAGAATCTCTGGCCGCCATGAGTCGGATCGCCCGAGGGTCGCACCGCCAAATTCAAATCAAACCCGGAGATACCGTGATGTTCTCCGCCAATCCCATCCCCGGCAATACCATTGCTGTGGTTAATGTCATCGACGAACTGATGAAACTCGGGGCCAATGTCGTCTACGGTCGCCGACAGGGACTGCACGTTTCTGGCCACGGCTGCCAGGAAGACCACAAGCTGATGCTGGCGCTCACTCGTCCCAAGTTCTTCATGCCCGTTCACGGAGAGCATCGGATGCTGGTGCAGCACAGCAAAACTGCCCAGAGTATGGGTATTCCCGAAGAAAACATCGTTATCGTCGATAATGGTGATTTGGTCGAGCTGACCCAAGATAGCATTCGGGTCGCCCATCGCGTCCCCTCTGGCCTGGAGTTAGTGGATTCCTCTCGCACGGGAATGGTGCGCGATCGCGTCCTCAAAGAACGCCAGCAACTCGCTGAAGATGGAGTCGTTACCGTCGCCACGGCAATCGATTGGGATGGCACGCTCAGCTCTCATCCCGAAGTGCATATCCGAGGAGTTGTCGCCACCATGGAACCCGAACGCCTTAAAGGGAAAATCGTCGAAGACATCAACAAGGTCTTAACCTCCCGTTGGAAAGATTTCGTTTCTGGGGAGAAAGACGAGATCGAAGTTGACTGGGTGGGGGTGAAAACGCAGCTAGAGCGGCAAATTCAGCGCACCCTGCGACGAGAGCTGCAAAGCAATCCCATGTTAGTGTTGCTACTCCAATCCCCCAACGAAAAGCCGTCCGCGGCCGATCGAGATCCGGCTCCCGTGACAGGTCGTCGGCGGCGCAGATCCGCTGCCCGAGTCGCATCCTAAGACCCGCCAGATGCATTAAACGGTGAAGATGGGGATATCGTCCCCACTTTCACTGGCATCGGGTTGCGACCTCGATCGAAATCTCACGGTACGCATCGATCGCCCGTTCGGCTTGCGTACCGCAGGTCGCGGAAAACTCCGAATCTGAGAATGGGGAACGGAGATTCGAGTATTGCCCGGTTGCGCGTCGAGCATCTAAAATATGCTGCCCAATTGACTTAGTGACATCAAATACTCGTCGCACTCAATCTGGGGCTTGACAAACGAGCGTTTATTCTAACTTTTTATCTACGGTTTTGAACGGAATCAAATATCCTTATAATCGTTAAATGTTATTTGAGGAGAACGATCGTTCTATGAGCCTTGCTGTTGTTAAATTTTCTTCAGAAGATTGCGGTATTTGCCACAAAATGTCTTTTTTCGATCGAAAAGTTGCCGAAGAACTCGACTTAGACTTTATCGATGTCAAATTACAAGATACCGAAACCTATCGCAAATACCGCCAGATTCTGCTAGCGCAATACCCCAATAAAGAAGGCATGGGGTGGCCGACGTATCTGGTTTGCCAATCTCCCGATGCAGAGTTTAAAATTTTGGGCGAAGTCAAAGGCGGTCATCCCAAAGGTGAATTTCGCACTCGCTTGCAGGGTATCTTAGCGGATTGACCGATTGTAGTGGGATCGTCGATCGGTAAGATATCGAATATCGAACAAAACAATGAAAGAAGAATTTCTCAAGTGGTTGAATCGGATTTTAGTGGCCGATGTATTTTTTGTCTTTCTCGCCTTTGGGTGGTTTGCGATCGCCGTTTTGGGAAAATCCACTGGGGTTTCCCTCGGATGGGAACTCTGGTTGAAACTGTGGCAACCCGTGTTTAATCCCGCCCTGGGTATTCTCATGGGCGGCGCGATTCTCAGCGGGATTCTCAATTGGCTCAACAAACGATTGAATCCCAATTTGTAAACCCGCGCCGCGAGAATCTTTCCTCACACCACATCCACCGGAATTGCGAGAACAGCAAGCAATACATCCAATCGGCTTTGAGAACGATTGAGGGGTAAGAGGAGTCTGCGAACCCACGATCTCGACTCCGATCCCCCCATTCCACATCAATTATGCCGTCGGGCAAATCGCGAAGGTAAACGGAGAATGTTCCCGATCGTCTAAGGTAATTTCGAGGGTGTAGATTTGCTCGGGTTGCACGTCAAAGAGTTCGACGCTCAAAGATCCGGCATCGCCTCGCTGTGCGGTGGCTAAAGCGCTTCCACCTTTGAACTGCAAGCTGCCCGCTTCCGGGAGATGAGCTTGAACTCGCAGCTTACCGAGCCAGCTATCGGGTTGGTACTGGGCTTCGAGGGTGAGCACACCTGCCTGAGTCAACCATTCTCGGGTACATCTAGGCTCGCTTGCCGAAACTCTCAGCTTGAGCGTCTTCAAAATTTCTCGAGCGGCCATCAGCGATAAAACCATCTGCTGCTTGGGGTTCGCGGCTTCGTAAGCTTCGGGAAGGCGATCTTTTTCATCGAGAAACAAGCGCACAGGTCCCATTGCCACGATGCCCGCGAGTTCGTAGAGTTCCGAAGAGCGTTCGGGAAAGAATTCTTTGACCGCTCGCACCCACTTCTCGCCTTCGCGAACCGAAGCATTCACGACTTCTTGGCAGCGAACCAGTAAGGATTTGAGTAGGGTTTCGGGCAGCGCGACGGGAAGTGACAGGTGAAGGTTTTCGAGTTGGGGAGTCCATAACTGACCGGGAACTCCAATCGTTGCTAGCTCGTCGAAGGTGTCAGTACTGTACTCTCGCACCTCCGTTTCCCACGGAAATAACGGGGGAGCTTTTTGGATTTCTGTCTGGAGTCGGCGCTTAATTAACGCTTCAAAACGGTGTTGCACGGTTGGTATTTCTCCTAAGTAATTGGATTGACTGTCTGGATGCGTTCGTTCTAATTCGTCAAATTCGGCATCAAATTCGGCATCAATAGAGGAGTCCTCTGAGTTAAGGGGGTCTAACTCTTCTGGTCCGAGGTTTGCTATCTCCTCTCGATCGGAGTCATCGGAGGGCGCTTCGCACTGATGGCGATCGTCATCTCTCTCAATTGAGGGTAATTTGCTCTCCATAGACTCCTGCTTCAGCCAAGCCAAGAAACGGCTTTCGTCGTCTCTATTCATGTCATTATTCATTCGTAGATACACCTTCTCCGGACAGTTCATCGCAATCGTTAGGGTTGGTTACGAAGCTCCCAGACCTGTTTGAGCAGTTTGAACCACCGCTTTTTCAACTGGGAGGGCGTACATCCCAATCTCCGTGCGATTTCGGAGTCGGGAAGTTTTTGACGTTTGAGCGCGAGTAACTCCACTTGTCCATCATCTAAATTTTCTTGCAACTCCTCCCACTGGTTTGGTGTCAGACCCAGATTTCGATCGAGATCGACTTCTAACCATTCGTGAACCAACTCCCAATGATGGGAAAGGGCAAATCGAGTCAAGTGGTAGCGAAAACGCTGTTGTAAGTAGTCTCGCTGGCGGGGATTAATCCCGAGAATCGCTTCAATCTCGTGAGTGGGTAAATCTTGCAAGCGCAGCACGAAATAGTCGGCGCACTCGCTTTGTTCCTGCTCGTCGAGATAGGCAATCAGTTCTCGAATCACCGTTTGACGTAACAAATCCGCACCGGGATCGGGTTCTTGCGAGACGATCTGTTCGCGCACTTGCCCGGCCGATGCGTCCTCTCGAGGGGAATCGCTATCGAGCATCGCTCCTTCTGCGGCTCGATCCATATCGATGGTGGTTTCGGGAGGCTGCTGCTTGGAAAACGTTTGCGCCCGGAGGATAATCAGTTGCTGGCTGCGACCGCCAGATAGAGAAATGCGACGCTTGCCGTATCGTTCGGTAAACGCCATGAATTCCGACACTTCCAACAGCGTTTTCGGGGAATAGGTCGGCGGTAGTTCTGCCTCCCGGCGCAAGGCATTGAGAGCTTCTGCATAGAAAGTTTGCAGAAAGTCTTCGATCAGATGGACTCTAGCTTGATAGCTCGATTGCGCGTGGGATGGGGAAATATAGCGGTAGACGATCGCGCTGAGAGTGCCGTGCAATTCGACTCGTCCGTTTAGGGAACCGAGTTTGTAATACTCCAGGCATTGTTTCAGGCGATGTCGCGCCAGTTCCAGCGCCCAAGATTCCACTTTTCCAGATTCTCGAATGCGCTGGCTTTGAGTGCAAGTGCGAGCAACTTCTGATGCTAGCCGCGAGGCAAGATCCCGACAATTTTGCTCTGAGGCACTCGTCGAGTGTCTGAGTTCGTCAAACACCAGTTGAAAAGTTGCTTCCACGCTCTGGCGAATTGCTTCATGCTGGCTTTCTGTCAACATAGACCCTAGCATAACTTCAATTAGATCGGTCTCAGTAGTTTTGGTAGGCATTGGGGACGAACGATGATGGATTTCACTGGCTTTTTTAGCCGATTGAGGACTCGAGAGCTTCGAGTCGATGGGTTGAATTTTTGTAGATGAACCCAACATCGGGGCAAGCGATCGCCAGTACCATATCCGGCGCGAACACCAGTCGAGACAAGTTAAGGCGAACGAGGGAAACCGATCGGTATTTCCCCTGCTCGGAGAGACCTGAGAACTCCTCGGCGCGATCGAGGGTTGGGAGGTTGAAAGCGATCGGCTCGGCGGGACATGGGAAAAAAGATGCTTGCTTATCGTGGCGATCGTCCACACCTCGAATCGTGCGATGTCGGTTGGCTTATTCGATCGATTTGCGTCCTGTTATAGGTCATGGAGTGTTTTAGCGATCGATATCGAGCGGTGGAGTTGAATTCGTCGATTGTCATTGGCTTCGGCTTGAAGAAAATCGAGCATCCTCGGCGCGATCGGACAATCGAGTCTTTATTGGTTTCCATGCTCTAAGTGCGCTCGAGCCGCTACACTCAAATTAATCCCAGTTGCCCCAACACGCCGAACATGAACGTAGATGCACAAATTCAAGTTTTAATCGAAAATGCCCCCCAAGATGGCACGACACCTCAAGTCATCCAGACGATTGCGCCCGTACTCAAAGCAATTGCCAGCCAACTGGGCCACGATCGATACTATATCTTGCAAACTCGAGAGGGAGACTGGTTGCTGACAACGCTGAGCAATCGGACCCAACCCGATCGCCAGAAAAAGGCAATTTACGCTTTTTCAACTCTCGAGGATACGAAAGCAAGCGCTTATGCCCCTTTAAATCGTAACCTAGTCGCGGTTCCCCTGCCCGTTACCCATATTCTGTTTCAAATGGTGGCACTCGAGAATGTAGATAGCACCATTTTTTTTGATACTCCCGGCAATACCGATCGCGGTACGGAGGTCAAACGCTCCGAGTTGCAACGCTCGATCCAAATCCAGCTTCAACAAAAATTGAATCTTCCCACCACGAACGTGCCACCGAATTTGGCTTGAGGATTTGGGCTATCGGAACCGATCGAGTGCGGCTCCACCCCAGCTCGGCTGTTTCCGGTAAACTAGAAGCATCCACGCACGATTTATTTTCAAATACCGACTCGAACATGCAAAAACGCAACGCCCTCGATACCCACCACTTAATGCGTCGGGCAGAAGATTTAGTCAATGCCGCCTCCAATCGCTATCGGATTACGGTCCAAGTGGCGAACCGAGCCAAGCGTCGCCGTTACGAAGATTTTGAGAATCTTGAAGATCCGATGATGAAACCGGTGATGCGAGCCATTATCGAAATGTCTGACGAACTCACCAGTACGGAAATTATTGGAGAATAGTTGCGAGTAGGTTGGGAAGGCGATCGAGATGGCCATGGAAAAATTGGAATTGACGAACGCAACGAAGCAGCGATCTAACATGCAACGAGTTTTAGGACGATGGCTCGGTTTGGGGACGATCGCCCTGAGTGCGACGCTCTCCTGCCATTCGATCGCGATCGCCAACCCGACCCCAACTGCTTCCGAGTCTCCCACACCCCAGGTCGATCGACACATTGCCCAACAAATTACCCAACGCATCCGAGTTCGAGAGGTCTGGCGGCAAGTTTACGAGCAACTGCCGGATTTACCCCTGGAAAACGAGTACGTCCAGCTCGAAACTGGAGATGTGGATGCTGAAGATACCCTGATTAGTCGCTTAATTCGGTATCACGTTTACGTTAAAGGTCGTCCCCCTCAGTACCGCTTGGATTGGAAGCTCACCCTCGCCGACTATTTAGGGGCAAACGATTTGATGTTCGAGGGGGTCTATCCGGGGGGCAATGAATTTGAGAGCAATCCTCTCTACGGCGATCGAGAAGCGATTGCCGATCTCTCCCGCAGCCAACGAGACGAACTGGTTCACACCCTCACCAGCCTCTTCAATCCTCAGTACTTACCCCTGCTCGAAGCTGCTGCTAATCAACAGGAAGAACCGACATCACCGACACCCGAACGCCTCGATCGCAATCCTCCCCGCCAGCCTCAAACGGGGGATGCCCAACTGCTGCTTCCCTAAGGAGAAAAAATCGGCGTGCTGCCGAAATGCGTCTGTCTTCGAGCTGCGATGAGTCGTATTGTTAAAAGTGGGTCTGGTTGGCGTTTGGGTTGGGATACTTCTGCCGAAACCTTTCAGGGATTGGTTGGCGGTGCCGATTGGGCTTTCGAGCTGACGCAGGCGGAATTTCGAGATTTTTGCCGTTCGCTCGATCGACTTGCTACGACCATCGATCGGATGAAAAACGAGTTGATGGATGAAGAGAAAATTACCCTCGTCACCGAGAGCGAGCGACTTTGGCTCGAAGCCGAAGGGTATCCCGAGGCCTACAGCATCCACTTTATTCTGAATACAGGTCGTCGGTGCGAAGGAGAATGGCAGCCAGAAGCGGTTCCCGGCTTACTGCACGCCACCCGGACGATCGAGTTTTTTTGAGACATTCGCCTGGGGAACTCAACTCGCACAGTTTGAGTCATTGCCACTATTCGAGCAATTCTGGGCGCGTCGCGAACTTTTTAGGCGATCGGTCTACAAACTATGGTTAACTAGGGTTAAGACTGTTTTCCCCCGAAGTTTACCCGAAAATATCTATCTTTACTTGGGTCATAACTCGATCGCCTTTATCTAAATCCAAATACGAGCAAACTACCGTTTGTTGTCGAGCGAGTTTGCTTGCCGATGTCGTTAATTTCTCCGCTGCTGAGTTCTTACTTTATCATCTTAAGTATTACATAAATATCGATATCTTGAAAGCTCTTAATTTGTATTAAATCTTAACCCAAATTGTTGTTTTTATTACGGAAAAAGTGCGTTTGTAAGGTTATTTCTCCACGAGCAGAAAAAGTATTTAGTTGCGTTTTTGCTTGGTTGAGTTCCTAAAGTGTCCTATTGAAAGTTACCTTTTAAATCATCGATCGTCATGCTATTATACAGTATCCGAACGCTGTGTCTTTATTGTTCGGGCTGTGAGCGAGTTAACCGTATCTGTAAAGCCATGTCTCTGAAATTATCTCGATTTTTTAGTCCACTTACAAAAGTCGCATCCCAGTCAATCTTTTTCGGTCGTTCTCTTCTACTCGGAGCCACTGTTGGTATCTTTGGCTGGTGCTCGGGGGCGATGGCAATTGAGGAGATTATTATCCGATATCAAAACGAAGAAGTCACCATCACCTTTGACGACATCAGAAGTTTTTCGGCAGGAGATGTCGTCCCCGAGATCGAAGACTTCCTGCGGGCGCAAGACGATCGGGTTCAAGACACGGCAACGGATGTTACCACGGATATCGTTGCATTGCTGCGAACGGCCCTGCGAGAAGAAATTAGCATTAGTTCGAGCTTCCGCGACGACGTAGAGGGTTTCCTCGACAGCAGCACCGGAGAATTTCTCCTGGTTCAACTCGATCGCGTCATCAGTGGTGCGGGTGCGAGTACTCGCAGCAGCGTTGACGATTTAGAAGTGGCTATCACCTCTGCGATCGATAACGACGGTTTCATCTCCGCTTTGGAACTGATCGAGAAATTTCCTCAAGATACGGTTCGCATCGATGCGAGCGGTTTATCCTCTGCTGTCGCCGACGTGAAGGTCTTTGTCGAGCAAATCGAACCGATCTTGCAAACCGTGCGCAACGTACTTCAAGACGTAGTTTGCGAATGCGAAGACATCGATAGCAGCATTCCCTCTTCTGGGACGCTCTCGGCAAGCAGCGAGTCGGGTCAAACCTGCAACACCAGCCATACCGCGACTGAAACAACCACCGAAGCGATCGCCGAAACCGAACTCGCCAGCGAACCTGACACCACCGACACTCAAATCGACACCCAAATCGACACCACCCCAATCGAGAGCGAACCCGAAGCCGTTGAGGTCTCCGAGAGCCTCTCCTCCCAAAAGCAACTGGTCTCTCCTCGATCGAAAAAATAAAACAAACTGGGGGACTCGGCAGGAACGATCGCTCTGCGAGTCTCCAACTTTGGCCTCTCACCTTTATTGAATAAGATAATGTCGTTTTCCGTGAAAAGTTTGGCGCGTTGGTGTCGCCAAAAAGCATCGAAGCTGTTAGTTGTGGGTGGAGTTGCGACGATGGGAGCGGGTACGAGTATTGCCCTGGGCGCTCTTCCCACTGTCGCTGCCGAGAGTGTCGTTCTCACCTACGGGATTTTCGAGAGAACCGTCTCCGTCGAGTCCCTGCGCCGGTTAGCCGAAACCGGAGAAAGCACCCCCACCCTCGACTTCATTTTCAACGCCACCAATACATCCGCCACTGCCGCCCAAAGCGTACTCAACGCCAGACTGGGGGTAAGTTTGCAGTTCGTTGACGATGTATTTTACTCCCTGCCGGGAGAATACGCCCTCTTCCAACTCGGTCAGATTTTCTTCAACAAAGCTCGATTCGCAGAAATTCAAGCCCTCAGAGCGGCCTTCATTCTGGCGGTGAGCGAAGATAACGAGCTCACGTTGTTGGAATTTTTTGAAAAGTATCCCAATCAAGAGCTATACGTGGACGGGAGATTGCTTTCGGAAGTCGCCCGAACCGTTGCCAACTTTGTGGAAGATACCGGGCGCAGTCTGGCGGTTCCCCTAGCGGTGATTAAAGACATCCTCGACAATCTCGTCTGCGATTGTCTCGTTGAAAGTTCCGTCCCCCTCGACGAATCCGAAGCGGCCCTCTCCGCAGAACTTTCCGCCATCTTCCAAGAGCGTTTATCGCCCTAGTGCTACGACGCAAAATTAAAAATGCGTCTTGTAAAAATGCGTCTTGAAAAGTCGAACGGGACTCAAACCAACACCGATCGCTTTTTGCAAAAGGCAAAATGACGATTACATAGGGCTTTCACAGGTTAAGAGCCGATCTTCTATTTCTGTCGCGCTGCAATCGTCTCGATTTTGGCTCGATCGCATTGGGTTTTCGATCGCCCGACCTCTGGGAGTCCAGAAATCGGGCGCTTTGGAAATTTAGCCTCCACCCTCGATGGTTCGCGTCACGTCACTCTCACTTCACTCTACTCCAAAGCTATGATGTATCCCTGGACGAGCCTAGTCACAGTTACCGCTTTAATCGTCTACTTTGTCGTCACCGTTAATGTCGGTCGCGCCCGAATGAAGTATCAAGTCATGCCCCCGCAGATGTCGGGCAATCCTGATTTCGAGCGAGTGGTGCGCGTTCAGCAAAATACCCTCGAGCAACTCATCCTATTTCTGCCAGCCCTGTGGTTGTTTACTCTGTTTGCCAATCCGATTTGGGGAGCGGGAATTGGTGCGGTTTGGGTCGTCGGGCGGATCGTGTTTGCTTGGGGATACTACCAAGCAGCCGAGAAAAGAATGGCTGGTTTTGCCATGAGTACTCTGGCAACGCTAGCGTTGTTGCTGGGAACGTTGGTGGGGATTGTGATGTTCTTGGTGCAAAATTAAGCGCGATTACCGCCCGAGTTGATGAGAGTTGAACCCGGCTGGATAATTTTTGAATCGCGGCTCGTTCTTTCGCCGTCAGAGGGCGATCGATCGTTTGAAATTCATAATATTGATATTCGCTCATCTACCCCTGTCACCCCGTTTGTTTGTCTGTCAGTATTCAGTTTTTCGCAATCGGCTCTCGGACATAAGAGTTGTCATCGCATGTAGCTTTTTGACAACGAGCAACAATTTTCACAAAAACGGCTCGATACTGTGAGATGCTTTGAGCTTTCTCGTTAGTGCGATCGACGGCTAAGTGCTGACGTTTGTATTGTGCCCGATCGAGTGGGAGATCGAGCCAGTGTTTCTAGCTTTCAATGCTACATTACTTGACATACTTCCCCGACTGAAGTGTGGGGGATTCTGAAGCTAGGCAAACAAACTGAGTTGATGCGCTACTTCATGGCGTCAGTTTTGGATCGGAGTGACTCTGGGCGCAGTTCGAGCCGTTAAGGGGAAGCTCCATTCCCCATTCCCCATTCCCCACCCAAAGCGAATACTTCCCACGTGAAATACACTCTCCAAATACAATCCCCAAAGAAAGACCCCTCTGACGGGATTCCATCAAAGGGGATAGTGCTGTTTTCAACTCCAAACACTAATACATAGGATTGGGTTTGAGAAATTATGCAGAAAATTGGCAGGTCACGAAAAATTAAGTTGGCGAATCGATCGATTTTTGCTTGAGCACCAGTAGCGCCATGTCGTCGTAAACCTTGTTAGTGCCGATATGTCGGCGCACGTCGGCAACAATTGCCTCTCGCATTTGGCTGGCACTTTCGGTCGAATGCAGCGCGAGAATCCGACACAACTGTTCGATGCCGTAGAACTGACCGAGGGAGTTTTCCGCTTCGGTAATTCCGTCGGTATAGAGAACGATCGCATCGCCGGGATTTAACTCCACCGATTCGCAGTTGATAAACTGGGCAATTTCCGTGTCGAGTCCCAACGGCAACCCCAAATCGAGGGTATCGATCCGTTCGATGCGTCCCCCCACCCGGACGACCAGCACCTCTTCGTGTTGGCCGCCGATCCGAAATTGGCGATCTTGGTAGTCGAGAACTGAGAGGGTGACGCTCTTATAAGAGTTCATCCGCCGGATGTTCCCGTAAATCGTGCGGTTGAGAATATCCAGAAATTGCGTTGGGTCTGTTTGCTCGCTCTCGAGTAACGTCCGTACCGCTGTTTGAATCATCAGACCGAGAACGCCACTTTCGAGGTCGTGTCCGGTGACATCGCCGATGGTAATTTTGACTCGACCTTTATGTTGCAAGACATCGTAATAGTCTCCTCCCACCTCATCGGCCGGTTCCATAAATCCAGCAATCTCTAACTCTTCTACATCTCCCAATTCTTTTTGAGTCGGTAAAAGCATCTGTTGGAGTTTGCGAGTGACTTCAACCTCGGCACTCAAACGGGAGTTTTCCGACTTGAGCTTCTTATTTAACAGGGTAATTTCTTGGTTGGCTCGTTCGAGATCTTCGAGAGTTTTTTGGCGCTCGATTTGGGTTTTTTGGAGTGCATCTAACGTTTCTTGTAGCTGTGAGTTGGCTGCGATTAACTCGTTCGAGGTTTCTTGCAAATCGCAGCTATATTGAATCGATCGAGGCACTTCCGAAAGTAAGTCCAAAATGACATCTTTGTCCACCACACTCGAGTTATCAACCCCAAACCAAGGCTGAGGTTCGATGGTGCGATCGAAAGCATAAACGATTTCAAACTGTTTGGTGGGTAAAATGCGGCCGATCCGAATTGTTTGTCGAACGTGATGGTTGGGTTCGATTTTAATCTTACCTTCGGGTGCGCGAAATTCTAACCCGATCGCCGCTTTGCGCACGGCATCGACCTCAAAACTCCCGGCTTTTTCCACCGCTTGCTTCCATAAATACACTTGCATGTAGGCTGCTTGAATCGGATCGCTCGTCACCCGATCGTCTCCGTAGCGAGCTTTAAAATTTTGTACGAAGACTTGATTTTCCGGCGTATCCACGCTCTGAAAATACCCCCAGGCTCCATAATGACCGACGATCGCCTCAGAATTGACGTATTGTAGTTCGTTTTCCGACACGCTCAGAGCAAAAACTGGAATTCGATCGGCCCGAATTCCGGCATCGTAATACTGTTGGTAAAAGGCGATATTACTATCTCCATTGAGGGTATTCACCACCACATCCGGTTGAGTGACTTGAATGTTGCGAATGATGCGATCGAACTTGCGACCACCCAACGGAATGTATTCTTGCCGAATTAACGTTCCCCCACATCGATCGAGTTGCGCCTTAATAATTTTATTCACCGTTCGGGGAAAAACATAGTCCGAACCCAATAGATAGAAACGTCGGTACTGATTGTCGAGCAACCAGCGAACGGCCGGTTCGACTTGCTGGTTGGCGCAGGCTCCGGTATAGAATACGTTCGGCGAGCTTTCCAAGCCTTCATACTGAACGGGATACCAGAGTAGAGCATCGAACTGCTCGAAAATCGGCACCAGGCGTTTGCGGCAAGCGGAAGTCCAGCATCCGAAGACGCAAGCCACTTTGTCTCGTTCCAACAGCTTGACGGCTTTGCGCGCGAAGGTCGCGGGATCGGACGCACCATCCTCGATCGCCGGTTCGATCGCTCGGCCCAAAACCCCCCCAGCTCGATCGATTTCCGAAATTGCCATCAGAGCTGCATCTTTGAGTGGCGCTTCGCTAATTGCCATCGTTCCCGAGAGGGAGTGTAAAATACCGACGCGGACTGACGCGCGACTCGAAAGCTGACTCATGTGTGTCTTTTCAAGATGAACGGTTCCCAGATTCAACCGAGAACCGATTTCATTGTAATGTCGGCTGCCATCCCGAACCGCGATCTGACTCGATCGGGTCTAACGCGGGAGAATGACTTTCCCCACGGTGGCATACCGAACCCCAATATTTTAATGGTGCATCTAAATTACGATCGCTGAGTGCCGACAGTTGTTTGAAACCACTCATTTTCCCGAACGATTGCAAAATCTGCATCGGATTTCGCCCGTTCTCCCATCTGGGGATTGAGTTGCAGCGCTTGTTTGAGGTGGGCAACTGCTTGCGCCACACTTCCTTGCAATGCCCGAGCGCGAGCCAGATCGTACCAGATCTGGGCATTATCCGGACTCAGTTCCGTCGCCCGCCCGTAGGCTTCGCTTGCCTCCTCGTACCGATCTAACTGTATCAGCGCCGCACCGCGATCGCACAACAGGGAAGGATCGTCGGCATTCAGTTGTATGGCTTTATCGTACAGTTCGATCGCCCGATCGTATTCTCGAGCCTCCATCAAATCCCGCGCCTCTTTCAACTGATAGCGAGCGAGTTCTTGAAGCTGTTCGCCAAAGCGCTCTTGGGTCTGTACGGCTTCCTCGAGGGCACCGCGAGCGCTCGCCATAATATTTTGGACCGACAGTGCCATCGATACCACCTCTTGCACTTGGGCGGGGTCTCGATCGATTTGAGCTTGAGGGTCGATCTCCGTTGAGGGGGCTAAAGACGAAGCCATCGAGCGTTCTATCTCCCCTTTTAAGGTATCCGTTTCTTTTTCCACCGCTTGGATGCGGGCGATCGCATTTCTGCGGGCGAACCAAAGCGCGACCGCTCCGGTCACCAACACCACACCCAATCCCCACCGCAGGGTATCGAGCAGCGTCGAGATCGTCTCGAGGGTCCCATCGACTTCGCGATCGACGGCGGCTTCCACCCGCTCTTCAATAGCATCGCTGGTTTCGATATTTTCTCGCACGCTCTGGCGCACCAGTTCCTCCACTTCTTCGGGAGACATCCCTTCGGGTTCGGCGGTTGTCGTTACCCCAGACGGCACGGGAGTTATTCCTGGAGTGGGGGCGGGAGTCGTCGGTTGGGGCGATGCGGCCGGAGATGGGGCGGGGGGTCGAGCGGCCGGAGATGCCGTTGGGGTTTGCGCCCGAGCTGCCCCCACAGACAAGAGTAAGGTGGAAAGAGCCAGGGCAACAGGGGGTACGATCTTCATAATGGAGCAACGCTTAATCTGGCGAAGAATGACGAACTAATTGTAGGAAACGGGGATCGTTTCGAAGGGAAGCAAAGGCGGTTTCCGTTTGTGCTTGTAATTGATAGTTCTCAAATTTGAAACCGCTATCGTTCCCGAAGAGAATCGCTTGTTGAAGGTTGGTTAGGGCTAAATCGATATTACCCTGTAAGGCATAACAGGTGGCTTTGTAATAGAAAAATTTGGGCTGTTCCGGTTGGACTGCAAGAGCGCGATCGTATGCTTCGAGTGCGTCGGCGTATCGTTGGAGTCCTTTGAGAGCTTGAGCGCGATAAAACCAAATTTCCCGATCGCCCGACTGAAATCCCTCGGCTTTGGTATAAGCAAAGAGGGCTTCGCGATACTGCCCCAGTTCCATCAGCGCCAGGCCGCGGTTAATCCAAGCATCGGGGTATCTAGGCTTGAGTTGCAGCGCCTTATTGTACGAGATCAGGGCTTCGGGAATTCGCTTGAGTTTGGCGAGCGCTCCACCGCGATTGTTCCAGGCTTCGGCATAATCCGACCAAATCGCTAGAGCGCGATCGGTATCGGAGATCGCTCGCTCGTACTGTTGGAGTTGAAAAAAAGCACTACCTCGATTGCACCAGGCTTGATGGTAGCTCGGGCACAATTGAATGGCGCGATCGTAGGCTTCGATGGCTTCAGTATAGCGCGCTTCTAAAAAGAGATGATTGCCGCGAGCGCAGTATTCGCGGGCGCTGCGATCCCGGACGACCGAATCGCGATCGTCCGTATCGAGATACGTGCGTCCCGTCGTCCCTTCCGTGGGCGATCGCTCTGTGGAATACCCATCGGACGTGCGATACTCTCCATCAAGATCGAACGGTAGATGGGTGGGGTCGAAGGAACGATCGCTTTCCGAGTCATGCCAATCCTCGGGATTTGTGTGGGAAAACTTCTCTTGGCTCCCATCGGTTTCGATCTCAATCGACCGACCGTTATAGGGGCGATCGAGGTAATCTCGAATCTGGTTCGACATCACTTTAATTTCCACGCTCAGAGCTTCCGTTTCCCCCAGAACTTTAGATTCTAGAGTGTGGAGCTGCCGCAGGTAGCGTCCGGCGCGTTTTTCCAACCAATGCAATCCCAAACCCATACTGGCTCCTCCAAGTAACGGAAAGAGCGCCAGCCACCATAGAGTCGAACAGGGGCGATCGCCGATACAATCGATCGGTTGGGAATCGGCAGCCCGACTGGCATCGGATCTGCTGGCGAACTGACCTTCTGTTTCGGCTCGTCCGGGTCTGGCATTTCCTCCTAGCAGGAGCATCGCCAGAATCAAACCGATCGAGGTCGCAGGGGTAAGGCGCATTTGAATCCGCACGGTAACATTTACCCAGTCTAATTCTATTTTAGAGATTTAGACCCTCGCGACGGGCGATGGGAATCTTGCCAAAATCCGGTCGATTATCTAGCCCACAACTCGGTTTCGTCCTTCCGCCTTCGCTCGATAGAGAGCGGCATCTGCTCTTTGCACCAGCGCTTCCCCAGTCAGACCGTGTTCGGGATAGCAGGCGATCCCTAAAGAAATAGTAATCGTACCCAGAGCTTGGTCTTGATAGTGCAGGTTGAGTGTTCTCACCTCTTGGCAAAGTTGTTCGGCGCGCTTTCGGGTTTCCTCTAAATTCATGCCCGGAAAAATTAACGTTAGCTCTTCTCCGCCATAGCGACAGGCAATATCCGAAACCCGAATACTTCCTTGCAAAAAACCCGCGAGTTCTCGCAAGACGATATCTCCAGCTTCGTGACCCCAAGTATCGTTATATCGCTTGAAACGATCGACATCGACCATGACTAGTCCCACGCAGTATTCCCCGCGATTGGCTCGGTGTAGCTCTTGTTGGAGAGACTCTTCCATATACCGTCGGTTGAACAAGCTCGTGAGCGGATCGCGAATGCTTTGGTTATGCAGGGTTTCTCGGAGTTTTAAATTAGCCAGCGCCAAAGAAAGATGCTCCGATACCGTGCGAGCGAGTTGATGTTTGGATTCTGGCAATCGTCCTTCTTCCTCTGAGTTCAGATAGAGCAATCCCATAATTTCCCCTTGAGCCATCATGGGAACGCAAAGAGACTCGGCTGGTAGCGGATGTTTGTGAACGTGCCCGCAGAATAAATTGGGACTCTTTTGTTGGGCTTCGTGGAGCAATCCCCGTCGCAGCGCCCAACATTCATTTTGGGTAAAGAGGGTTTCGCTTTGCAATCGCTCGCCCCACTCCGAGACAATTTCCACCATATTAGAAACGGGATCGAGAACGAAGATCCCCCCGGAACAACCGGGAAAGAGCGGGCCGAGCAAATCGGAAATGGCGCTGTAAGCTTCTTCGACGGTCAAACAAGCTTGAAGGAAATCGCTCATCTTGCCCAACAAGCTCATTTCGTGATTCCAAAGTTTGAGTCGATCGACCGAATCTAGAAGTTCTTGATTGGTTTGCTGCAAGCGATCTTCCATCTGCTTGCGATCGGTAATATCAGTTGCCGTTCCCAGAATTTGCTGGGCTTTCCCTTCCGGATTGCGATTGAATAACGTGTCTTTTCGATACAACCAACGCCACTGACCGTTGGCGTGCTGCATCCGAAATTCTAGCTCGAAGACATCTTCAACTTTGGCCAGATCGAATTTCTGAAGATGGTTTAAAAAACGGTCGTAATCTTCAGGATGAATGGCTTCTTTTAAGTCTTCCGCATCGAGGTTTTGAAATTCTTCAGGAGTATAGCCGAGGATGGTAATAATTTCGTGATTGACATAGATATGATGGCGATCGATTAAATCGTAAATATATAAAATATTGGGGGTTGAGTCGGCAATTTGCTGAACGAAACGCTGGCTATCTCGCAGGGCTTCTTCGGCATTTTTACGATCGGTAATATCGTGGAGAATTGAAAATAAGAGTTTTTTGCCTCGATATTCGATCGGGCTGGAGAATACTTCTACCCATCGCACCTCTTCATTGCCAATTTTGTGAGGTACGACAAAAGAGTTTTGCAGCTCGAGTTTTGCTTTTTTCATCTCTTGCTCGACCTGCGCTCGCGAAAGATGGTGCAAGTCGAAAATCGTCAGACAGCACAACTCGTTTTGCGACTGCCCGTAGAAGTTCTCGGCTGCGTGGTTGGCATCGATAATCGCTCCATAATCTGGCTCGATGAGTAACATGATCGATTTGTGACTTTCAAACATGGAACGAAATCGACGTTCGCTTTCTTTGAGTGCGACTTCGGCTTGCTTGCGAGCGTCAATATCTTGCACCACTCCAATAAAATATTTAGGTTCGCCCGTGGGTTCTCGCATCAGCGAGAGCATCACGCTCACCCAAACGCTTTCTCCGCTCTTACAGATGTAGCGTTTTTCCATCAAGTAATATTGAATTTTACCCTCGAGTAACTGACGCATCGATTCTTGGCTTCTTTGGCGATCGTCGGAGTGGGTAATATCGCCAACGGTGTATTCCAACAGTTCGATCCGGTTGTAGCCAACGATGTCGCAAAACTTCTGATTCAGGCGAAAAAATCGCCCCTCTAAGGTACAAATTTCCATGCCAACGGCCGCTTGCTCGAAAATGGCATGAAAGCGCTCTTCGCTATCTTGTAGCAGCGCTTCTCCGTATTTGCGATCGCTAATATCTTCGATAACTCCGATCAGGTATTCTGGTTTGCCACTCGCATCTTGCACCACGGACAAGTTGAGTTCCACCCACAATTCGGAGCCACCTTGATGGAGAAAGCGCAACTCCTTAAACGCCTTGATGCGCTTGCCACCGATTAAAGGTGCGAGCCACTGGGAATTGAGCGGGGGATCGTCGGGATGAGATAGCTCGAAGATGGATTTCTCCTGAAGTTGTTCGGCACGGTAGCCGAGTAAATTGCAAAACTGCTCGTTCGCTCTGAAGATTTCTCCGTTGAGTTGAGCGTGGAACATACTCACGGCCGCTCGCTCGAATGTGGCGCGCGCGAGTTCTTCGCTGGCTTCTCGGGCGGCGCGGGCGAGCTGGCATTCTTGGATTTCGTTTTGCAATCTCTGGTTGAGCAAGCGGAACTTGTCGTCTTCCTGTTCGAGTTCCTGGTTGTGTCGTTCCAAGAGGACTGCTTTTTCGGTTTGCAGGCTGTGGACTTGGCGGTGCAAGCGCTCGATGGTGCTGTAGAGTTCGACTGGGGCAAGAGAGCGCACTAAATCTCGTTCCGTAACGATGCCCACGAGTTCGTCTCGCTCGTCTTTGACCAAGGATTGGCGCACTTGATGCTGTTGCATTTGCTCGTAGGCAAGCTGCAATGGGTCGGTGGGTCGAACGATACTGCACGGTTGAGAACTCAGGGTCGAGATGGGGGTTGTTTTGGCATCGAGTCCGAGTCCGAGAAATTCGATGATGTCGGTCGCGGTGACGATGCCGAGGGAAGGCGCGCCTCCGTTGCCGTTACTCGCATCTTCGATGACCGCACAACTCACCCGATGCTGGGCGAGAAACCCGGCGACTTCCCATACCGAAACCGTTTCCTCCGCGCGCAGGACTGGGGCGCTCATCACCTCATCGACTTGCTGCCACTCAAAAAGATGGAGCGGTTGGAGCATTTTGCAGATGGTATCGGTACTGACGACCCCTCGGAGCTGTCCCGTACCATCGACGATCGGCAAGTGGCGCAGGCGATGGTGGTACAGTATGTTAATGATGCCAAATAAATCTCCACACTCAGAGGTCTCTAAGGCAATTAAATGGCGCTCGAGGATTTCGCCAACTTTTGTCTCCTCTAAATTGGCATTTTGGGTCAAGCAACGAACGATATCTCGTTCGGTGAGCAATCCGAGCAATCGTTCGCCTTCAACAACGCAAACGTAGCTGGCTCGGACGCGATCTGTGGCTCCCTTTGACGAGCGCGCCCGATCGCAATTCGAGCCAGATAGAGAAGTCCGCGCTAGATACATCCGAGCGATCGCCTCCCCCACTGAAATATCCGCAGACACGGCGATCGGATATACGTCGAGAGCTGCTTCGACGGATAGAGTAGACATGGATGAGAAAGTCCCAGGTAGAGATGGCATATAAGTTGGGTTGTGGGAACGGAGGGAAAGGGGAACTGCTCGAATCGAGTCAAATGGGTGGAGTCAATCGAGCGCGAAATCGTTAAAAGCCCTGCCTTAGAGGATTTTAACGATTTCGATTCCATCTGTCCCGTTGCCCTCAGATAGGACTTTTGAGGATTTCTAGCTGAAATTCTAGCTCCTTCGAGTCGCGGTCGATCGCCCGACCTCTTAGCAAAAACCCCTACCCTACTGATATAGCCTGAGAATGGGGTCGATCGCCACAGCCACCGCCCGAGGGTCTCGAGTCGAGCCGCACGTTCGACGAGCCGAATTAAAATGTCAAGAACTCAAGGAATTTGGAGATTGGATGAGAGATTTGGAGTTTGTCGATCCGCGATTGTCAACGCCGAAGGGAAACGAGGGTGGGCTTTATCGCAATTTTCTGTAAATATAAGTAAAGAAACGCTGTTCAACTTATACGGTCATTACATATTTTGTTTGTTCTCAGCGGTTACGAATACTTCTTAGGCTTCCTAATCTTGTGTAGTCTCGTGCCAGTTTTGGCATTGAGCGCATCGAAGCTACTGCGGCCCAAAAGTATGGGTCTCGAACGAAACACCACCTACGAATCGGGGATGGAACCTATCGGCGGTGCTTGGATTCAGTTCAACATCCGCTATTATATGTTCGCCCTAGTTTTCGTAATCTTTGATGTCGAAACCGTGTTTCTGTATCCGTGGGCAGTGGCATTTCACCGACTCGGAATCCTGGCTTTTATCGAAGCCCTCATTTTTATCACCATCTTGGTGGTAGCCCTGGTTTATGCATGGCGTAAAGGCGCATTAGAATGGTCATGAGCGAAAACACACCACTGACAACCCCAGATAAACCCCTATCGCATCCGATGGGACGACCGGAAGTCACTCAAGAACTTTCGGAAAATCTCATCCTCACCACAGTAGACGATCTCTATAATTGGGCGCGACTCTCGAGTCTGTGGCCGATGATGTACGGAACGGCTTGTTGCTTTATCGAATTTGCCGCTCTGATTGGTTCTCGGTTTGATTTCGATCGCTTTGGATTGGTGCCGCGCAACAGCCCCCGACAAGCGGATTTAATGATCACCGCCGGGACGATTACGATGAAAATGGCTCCGGCAGTGGTGCGGGTCTACGAACAGATGCCCAGCCCCAAGTACGTGATTGCCATGGGCGCTTGTACGATTACGGGCGGTATGTTTAGCGTCGATTCTCCTACGACGGTACGCGGCGTGGATAAATTGCTCCCGGTGGATGTTTACATTCCCGGCTGTCCCCCTCGCCCGGAAGCGATTATCGATGCGATTATTAAGTTGCGCAAAAAAGTGGCCAACGAATCGGTGCAAGAGCGAGCGCAGTTCCAACAAACTCACCGCTATCACACGGTTTCTCACAACATGAAAGCCGTCGATCCGATTTTGACAGGCGAGTACGTTCGTTCGGTAAGTCGGCAACAACCCCCGAAAGAACTAACCGATGCGATCGGAATGCCGATTCCTCCCGCACTTCAAGCCGCCGCAACCGAGGAGGTCGATCGTGGCTGAAGATTCTAAAACTGAGTCGGCAACGGAAACTCAACCCGTCCCCACGGGCAAAGTCTACGGGTGGTTGAGCGAAAATGGCTTTGAGAGCGAAGCCCTAGAGATCGATGCCAGCGGCATCGAAACGATTAAAGTCGAACCAGACTTTCTCATTCCCTTGTCAACAGCTCTATACGCTTACGGGTTTAACTACCTTCAATGTCAGGGAGGCTACGATACGGGACCTGGCGGCGAGTTAGTCAGCTTCTACCATCTGATTAAAGTCAGCGATAATGTCGTCAAACCCGAGGAAGTCCGCCTGAAGGTCTTTTTACCTCGCGATAACCCCAAAGTTCCTTCGGTGTACTGGATTTGGAAAGCCGCAGACTGGCAAGAGCGCGAAGCCTACGATATGTTCGGCATCGTTTACGAGGGACATCCGAACCTCAAGCGACTGCTAATGCCTGAAGACTGGGTGGGTTGGCCCCTGCGGAAAGATTATATCTCCCCTGACTTTTTTGAGATTCAGGATGCCTACTAAGGGCGAGCGATCGCCTATGTCAATTTGCTATTTTATCGACGATTTCGTTGGGGCAATTCGGTGTAATTTCAAGCCGAGTCGCCCCAATTTGTTATTTGTTAGCAGACCCCGAAAGCTAGCCAGCTAAAGCTACTCACCGTTTCGCTTCACGGAAAGTTCGATGGCTGCATTCTTGGTATTCGGGCAGTTCTACCGGATCGGACAAAGCGATCGCCGACGTATTTTTGAGAAATTTGGATAAATTTTAGAAAATTCAGTATATTTACGGATGACATTTTCCGGAAGAAAAAGCCACTTTAGATAAATAAGATTAAGTCTGCATCATATTCTTTTTCATGGCATGAAGTTGCGAGGTATGACGCAGGACTCAAGACTTCTTCACAGTGGTAATTACCCACGTGGTGAAGCCAGGATGCATGGATCGGGGAATAACTACCGCACCAAGAGCTAGGTCTTAAATTTTATCTGACAGCAGCTACTGAGCGATTGGGAGCGTCTCAATAGCAAAGTAACCCTCGACAGACGCTTTTGGTTTTCGTAAGAACGTAAGCTTTTAATTTTTGCTGAACTGATACTTGTTTAGCACTCAATTCGATTGCGGTCGAACAGGCCGCAGATCGGAAAAATTGGGTTGCCGCTCTACTGATGGACAATTCAGATTGTCATTCGCCTATCCATTATTTAGGGAGAGAAACTATGCAGTTTCTAATCGTCACAGTCATTATGGCTGCTAGTGTTTGGTATTCAATTTTGCAATCTCAACAGACACTTACGTCAGAGGAAAAGAAAACGTTAACTAATTTTTTCAACAACCCCGAAGATTTTGTCGATAATCCAAAAACGGTTGGTGATATTATCAAGCTGCTGAAAAAGTGTGAAGACAAAGACGTTGCCAAATATTACGGACAACTGCGATACAAGATGGGAACGATGCTTGAAAAGCATGATTGGAACAAGGTCGCACCTCTATTCGAGGATATTTCTAAATTTTGCTTGAGCAAGCAGAGTCCAGACGAAAAAGAGAAGGAACTCATCAAGGATGCCAGAGACTCCTTAAAAGTCTATAAGTAAGTCTGTACGCAAGAGTTGTACGTGTAAGACGAAAGTCAAACGACTCTAAACTCTAAATTTACCATCTGAATTTATCGAGATTGAGTAACTCCCATCCGTACTAAATCTCGGTAAATTCAGGGTAATATTCGTTCGGGATAGGATAAAATGCAAGTGTTCAGCCGGAGCGAGAAACTACGTGTGGAGTCTCGCGTTCGCACTTACCGATATTTGATGAAAAGATCGATTATTCGGACTGATGTGAAGCTGGCGATCGTTCGCGAAGTGACTCCATTCATGTAGCTATCTTGAAAAGATTAGGAGTATCGCGCTCGTGCTGGCAATATGGCTAAAAGATAAATACGATCGAAGGTTGTTTAAGTTTAATATCTTGAACGATCGAGTCTAATACAAACCTTCTCAAACTCTTGTAAAGTCAGGGAGAATGGGAAACAGATCGAAAGAAGTTGCGATCGGGTCAGAGTTTGCGTGTTGAATGCGCATCGCTAACAAACAACAAAAAGTTAACCGTCAAATGACAGTTACTTTAGCAATCTAAACTCTTTACTTTTTCTCCTAACAGCTTGTGTAGGCGTTCCCTGGTCGTTTATCGATCGAATAGAAATCGAACTATTTTGAGAGTCGATTATTAGGTGAGTCAGTTGGTATTTCCAACTTACAACTTCAATGATTCGAGTTTAGATTACTCGAGCAACAGCCACCCGCGACGAATGGCATGAAGCATTCGATCGACCGCAGCTTTGTCTTCTTCACCGAGTCGATCGCGCAAGAATGCTGACTTCAACTCAGAGCGATGATCTTTGGTAATTCGACCAGAGCACCAAATTTGGAAAAAGACATCGGATGTCGTTTGACCGCAGCGATCGTTTAGTTTCATGTGATTGAAAGCTTGTAGCTTCAAGATAACCAACGATCTTACTATGAGCGATTTTTCAATGAATCGAAGTGATATCAACCCATCCGGCTTGACGATCCAAATCTAAGAGCTATGCGATCGCGATCGCACGATTCGCTATTATTTTTGAGTAAAGTCCCCCGAATTTTCGTCGAGGGAAGGTCGGTCGTTCAAATATCGATCGCCTCAGTCTCCCTCGGGAAACGTGCGACGAAACTCATCAATAAGATCGTCCATTTCTTCAAGAGCCTGATTGACATCAATTCTGAGGGTTCCCAAGTCCGGTCGTTCTAAGAGTCGCACCAAAAATTCCCGCTTCCCCTCGATGGCGGCGATTTGTGCTCGAATAACTGCTTTATCCATCTAACTTACTCGTTGGCTATACTGGCTGGTGAAATTGTAGCAGTTGCCGCCGATCGTCAACTGGGTATCGCTCCGGTCAGAAATCGGCGACAATCAGTAAAGAATCGCTTTGAGCTTTTGAAGACTCCTCTGGCAAAATTGAGCGCGAGTGCGAGCTTCACGCTCGACAGACCTCAAAAAGTGGCTCTTTTTTCTTGTCCGATTGCGGTTCGATCGAGGCAACCGGACAGACTCGATCGTTTCTGACACTCGATCGCTTTCTTTCTAATCTCACTTTTGAAATTGTATGTTGCGTCAAACGTCTCTGGGAAATTTAGGTATTCGTCTGGGTCTTTTGATTAGTGTTGTCGGCTTTGGGGCCTATTTTGCCGACTACGCGACCTTGAATCTCGCGGGATTTTTTTACGGGATTCCCCTGGTGCTGATCGGCTTGGCTCTCAAATCCGGAGAATTAAAACCCGTACCCCTCGTTCAACCCACACCACCGGAAGTCGTTGCTTTGCGAGAACAGCAGGCGACCCAGACCCAGACTCAAATTTTTCAGGATATCACCCGCTATCGCTACGGTCAGGATGCTCATCTCGAAGAAGCACTCTCCTATTTAGGTTTGGGACCTTCCGAGCAAGAAAGACCGACCGTCGATGGAGTGCGCGAGGAATCGGTAGACAGCTTGTACGGCTTAATTTTGGAATTTGATTCGCCGCTAGTGAGTTTCGACACTTGGCAAGAAAAGCGCGAAAAGATGGAAACGTTTTTCGGACCGGACGTGCGTGTTGAGGTGCGCCAACCCGAAGCAGGTTTTGTGGAAGTTTGCATTATTTCAACCAAGGCCGAGAAAGACGGGGAAAACAAGTAAACTTTCCCGTGGAGAAGGTTGTGTGTCAGCATTCAGCCGTCAGCTCGGCGAACGGCACTCGGGTGCGAAAGCTGCAACAGCACGTGGCTTTTTAAAAACGATCGACAATTTTCAAAAAAGTAGCTCGACACTGTGAGATTATGCGAGCTTTCTGGTTGCTGCGATCGAAAGCCGATCGCGAAGAGTCGATCGCGCTCGTACTTACGGTGATGTTATTTCTCTAAGCGGATTGCATACCACTGCAACAACGTCCCAGCACTCAACTCAAACTCACAACAGTTGTCTAAGAGATGTTGGGATTGGGTTTCGAGGGAGTCCAACTTTTGCAACTCTCTCGGCAGGCGATCGGGATAATTTTCACGGTGATTTTTTAAAATAGTCTCTAATTTATCTTTTAATTCAGCAGCGGAGAGGATTTGTTCGGGGGAATTCCCTTCTAAGACGACAAAATAGTCTTCTGAATACATTGAGCGATCGGACATTTTAATCTAGTTTTGAATGAGGAGCGTAAAAAATAATCTAATAATAACACTTTTATTTATATTTTCTAGCTTTTAGAGATATTACTTGGATGTTATATATCCAGGGTAACCATCGTAACGACTTGAGTCACTTCTGGATTATTCTTGATGGTTTCAAACTTCCATCCGAGCTTTGCCATATAGTCGATCGCCATCGTTAAAAAACCCAAGCTAGAATGTAGATCGTTTTCAGATACGGCGCTTTCTTCAATTCGATCGATGTAAAGTTGCTCTAGATCTGAAGTGATTAATAGTTTCAAAAAGGCTTGAAACGAACCAATATTTTGAGGGTCAATTATATTTTTCGTTAAAAATATAATGCGATCGGGCAGCAATCGAATCTGGATGCTAATCGGATAAGAGAAAGCGTCATAATTAAATTTCATTGCATTCTCGAGCAATTCGTTAGCAATGTAGCTGACCGCACTTTTGACCTCGTTAGCAGGAGTTTGTGCCGATACAAACCCGCCACGATCGGGGAAAAAGGTCATCAAGTAATCGGAGAGGAAATCAGCAGACAAGCCATTATTCCGCCACCGCTGGCGAATGGGAACCGAACTCGGGGAAAACCCCACGATAATATATTCGTGAGTCTCGGGTAAGTTTTCATCAAAATACCCAAACACTTGACTCATGATTGCTCCGTATTTCGATCGAACTTTCTCGACTTAATCATCCATGTAATTACGCTGCTCGAGTTTTTTGTCAGTTCTGCCAGCTGAGCTTGTCAATCTTGGGCAGATCGCACTGAGAGTTGGCGACTCGAGGAAATCTAAGCAATCTCGGCTTAAAAGGTTCAATGCATGTACTCCAAAGAGCCAGGGAGTGGAGTTTAAGGCTTTCAAACAAGTGGTTCGCTCGGAAATCGCAGCGCACATCGGGCGCGCAACCCCTTCATTATAAAGAAGCCCCGAGTAAAGGGGAAGAGATTGAGGGCAGACAAAATCATGACCGAGAACGAGGCTTGACAAACTCAGATGCGATCTCGCACCCGTTCGGGAGACCAACCCGAACCCCCTTGCATTTCCCAAAACGTATTCGAGACTCGAACCCGCGAAAAAACTCCCAACGTGGCACGTTCGTGCTTCGATTGGGAGTCCTTTTCAAATCGATGACTTGACTGAGCTAATAAACGTTAGTTTCCGAGTCGTTCTGAAATTCTTTTCAACCCAGAGATAGTCCTTGAAAGTCAAAATGGTAAGGGTTGTAGATGAAATATACGGCCGGGAAAGAGTTGTAGAAGCGAGTAAATCCGGCTGCTCTCGGAAACAATCGATCTGTGAAATCGATCTGTGAAGCTGTTGACGATCTCAATTTGGAGAAAAATTCGACCTCGAACGAGGGAAAAATCTGTCGCGACTCAATAAACTCGAGAATTGGAGATAGGTATTTCCGGCTGGTTCTAAAGCTCCTCAAAGGAGGAAGAACCCGGAACCTTTGCATCGCGAGAGCCACGCCGTCCGCTACCGCGATAGGGACCCGCATCTTCTTTTTGGTCGGTTTGTGCTGAAAGTAGTCCTCGGCTAACATAGGAAGAAGTCATTTCTGGGGCGCGATCGAACAGAGCGATCGACCCCAAAGCGGCACTCAAAACAATGCCAGACAAACAGAGAGAACGAAAAATAAACATAGGTATCCCGCAAAAAGTTTGGTTAGGGTGTCTAACTTCCTAATACGGGATAACGACTATAATTTCAGGATAATGTGCGGGTCCAAGTCGAGTGTATTACCCTGACCCAAGTTTCTCTTAATGGGTCGAGGATTGACTCAAACGTCGATAGACCGTCGCAAGTCCGTCGCGATCGCCCACATTCCCCGGAAACAGGACAACCGGGAGATTGGGAAATTGCGTTCCTTCGTTGGGGGTGCGTACCACCGAACATCCTGCCAAAATTTGACCGAGCAGCCTCGCCGTTCTCAACTTCAATCCATCGGAGAGAACGTCGTTGGAGGTAATGCCGCCTTTACTGATTAAAAAGCCCATTTCTTCGGGTAATCCGCGTACGATATCCATTAATAATGCCGATACCGCCGCTCCAAATTCCAAACGAGTTTGCGTATCTTCAAAGACTAATTCTTTGCGACTGGTATAAATAACCGGAGTCTGACCCCGCTCCCAAATGCCGCGAACCTTATCGAGAGTCTCTGAAAGTAAAGTCGATCGCGCTGAGTTTCGGGTTTGAGTATCGAGCAAACGAGTCACATCGACTTCAATCCCAACCGCCGTAGGTTCTTCGAGCAATCGTTCGAGTTGTTGGGTGGTTTTTTGGACGTGGGAACCCACCAGCACCACTCCCGGCTTACCCCCGCGAACGTACTCTGACATCGCTTGCGCTTCGATGGGTTGTTTTCCCAAACCCGCCAGGGAAGTGAGCAAACTCGCCGCACTGCGAAAGAGAAATCGCTTGCCGCGACTGGCTGCGGCGAGCAAATCGGCAGAGAAGCGATCGAGATCGGCTTGGGTTTCGGCATCAACCGCACCACAGCAATTATCTGAAAGTTGCATCAACCGCTCCAAACTACCCGATCGAATATCGGACAGCAGAAATCGTTCGACTTGGCTGGCTCGAATTTTACCTTGGGTCTTTTCTGCTACGTAGTCCGGGAGATAGCTGTGATGGTAGCCAAAGACAGAATCGCGGGCAAATTCCGTTTCGCTGACGGGGGTCTCCACGCCATCGACAAGCAAGTAATGGATGCTATCTCGGGTGATGCGTCCCCCTTCAAAAAAGGCCGGGACGAGAAAGTGCGCGTCAAACGAGCCTAATTCTTGGGCGATCGCATCGGTTTCAATGGGATAGTGACCTCGCAAGGTGGAATCCGATCGACTGACCACCAAAAAATCTTCGATGCCTTCCGCTGCCAGTGCGGGTTTGAGATTGCGGCACACTTCCCGCGTCACCGACTCCGCCTCCTGGGGTGTTAGCGCTCGCGTATTGGTGAGGACGAAGAAAATTGGCGACTCGTCCGCCAACCCCAGCCGCAGCGTCGCTTCGTCCCATTGCGTCAGGAGCAAACAACTATGGACGGTTTGGGAACCCGTCGGGTCATCGTCGAGGACGACTATCTTCGGTTGGGGATTCATGGGGATGGTACTCCGCGCTCAAATTCGTTCACCCCTTATTATCGATCTCGACGGGGAAAGGGGGAAGAGAGTGGGGGGAGTATTGAACAGACGCGGAGAGGGGGAGACGCGGTGACGCGGAGAGAAAGTGCTTACAGGGCATCTCCCTTGTCTCCCTCATCTCCCTCATCTCCCTCATCTCCCTCATCCCCACGTCACTGCATCTGCGGATCGCCCGGACTGGCGATCGGTTCTTGCCAAAAGACGATCGACTCGTTAATCGGTTCGAGGGTCGTGCCGGGAAAGTAGAATTCTAGGATGCGATCGCTCGTCCATCCCGACTCTGCAAGCTGCAACGCGCCAGACTGACTCATCCCGACCCCATGACCGAAGCCACCGCCGATAAAGTTGTATCCCCACAGGGTTTTCGGTTTTTCGGCTGGGGTCTCCTGTTTCGAGTTTGCCTCGGTTCGATCGTCGGTTTTTTCTTCTTCCTTTTCCTTCTCTTCTTCTTTATAGATGGGGTCTAAATAAAAGAAGGTGCTGATGGGGGGATAGAAGGCGTTGCGGATTTCGTCGTCGGGAATTTCGATCGGGCCGGTATCGGTTTGGACGAGCATTTTTAGCACTCGTCCGGCGTGGGAACGTTCGACGACTTTGACCTCGCTGACGGTGTTGAAGTTGGCGGGTTTGTTATTTTTCTCGAGGTAGTATTTGAGAAATCCAGCAATCTCTTTGAGGCTGTTGGCTTCCTGCCAGCGGAAGGTATCGAATTCTTCTTCGTTAAACCCTTTCTTCAAACTGATAAATCGCTGGAAATTTTCCTCATCGGCGAGGGTATTATTGGCTAAGTCCCACACCCCGGTCGCCGAATCGACGATCGCCGTGAGATAGGGGCGCGGTTGGCCGTCCCATACGTCGTCGAAGGGAGCGGTAACACCGCCGGTGGTGGCAGAATAGAGGGCATCGATCAGTTCGTTTTCGTAGGTGAGAACGAGTCCGGCAGTCGCGGCGATCGCCCGATCGACAGTGGCATCGGTTCCTTCTAAGCCTTTGTAAACTTGGCAATCGACGGTGGCGCAGAGTTCGTAATCGTCCGCTTCAAACCGGCGCAGGTTCCGCAAGGCGTAGGTACGGGCGACGATGGCTTGCGCTTGCAGGGCTGCTGTCGGGGCGAAAGCGCCGATTTCGTAAGGAACCACCCCCCGCAAGTAGGTTTCGAGGGGAACGCGATTGATGAGGGTATAGTCACCGTGGGCGTTGGGCTGCATGTAGAAGCTGCCGCCGTAGGTGTGGAAAGGTTCGTCTTCGTCTTTGCCTTCTCTAACTCGTACGACACCCGTTCCCGAAGCCACCTCGAAGCGATCGCGATTGTATCGGTAGCCATCCAGCACCCAATAGGCTTGGGGTTTTCGATCGAGGAGGCTGCTCTCGAAGCGCACGGTCTCGTAGCCCTGGTTTTTCAGGCTTTGCAGCAGCCATCGCCGCAGAAAGGGGGTGCTGTAAACCTCTCGCTTCGCCCAGACTTGCCAGCGATCGGGTTGGGCGATTTCCACTTCGATGCCGCGTTCTCTCCAAATGGCAGCGGTTTCTTCAGCACTCTCGAAGCTGCGATGGTTGCTCAGGACGATCCGTTCGTCGAGGGTGGCTTCCGGTTTGGCTTGGGAGGCGATTTGGAGTTTGAGTTTATCGGTTTCTACGGTTTGGGACGTACCGTCTCCCCCCGGATAGGTGATGGTGAGGCGATCGCCCGAGGGAGCTTCGAGGGTAAGTTCGTCTGTCTGTTCGTCCCCGAAGCGCTGCACGATGCCCACTTGTAGCTCGATATTTGGGTCGAACACCTCGGCAGGGGTTTGCGCCCAACTCGGGGCGCTACTCGATCCGAGCGCCCATCCCGCACTCAGAAGAATCCAGAGACTCCAGCGTTGTCGCTTTGGTTTGTTGAATATTACCTTCACGTTCCCCGATCGCCTCGAAAATTTACTTGAAATTGATTGTAGCGATTTAGTGATGTCGCCGTCAGCTATCGGTCGCTCGTTCGGCGGGTGTGCCACTTGTAATGGGGAGATGGGGAGATAGATTGGATCGTTGACTTGCAAAACAAAGTCATTATGAGTATGATTAAAAAAGAAAAGCAAACAACCCACTTTTCGAGAAGCATCTCTGCCTCAAATCCTTCAGCCCAGAAGCTCCCAGCTAGACATCCCCAGCTAGAAACCCCCAGCTCGAAACCCATGCAAGTCAAAGACATTCCGATCGACAAAATTCGCCGTCCCCTTCCCCGACGCAACGATCCGACCAAAGTCGCCGCGTTGATGGAGTCGATCCGCGAAATCGGACTGCAAGAACCCATCGATGTGTTGGAAGTTGAGGGAGAGTATTACGGGTTTTCCGGCTGTCATCGTTACGAAGCCTGCGCGCGCCTCGGACACGAAACCATTCGCTGTAACGTCCGTCGCGCCCCTCGTTCGGTTTTGCGAATGCATCTGGCATGAGAAGAGAGTTTTTCAGCTTTCAAGCATTCCCCACCGAACTCTATAGTGAGTAAGGACAACCATTGCCAACCTTCATTGCCAACCTTCAAGTTCCATCTACCCAGGTAAGACCCATGCAAGTTGATATCGGTATTGAAAACAAAGCTCGAGAAGAAATCGCCCAAGGTTTATCTCGGTTGCTCGCAGATACGTACACCCTGTACTTGAAAACCCATAACTTCCACTGGAACGTTACCGGGCCGATGTTCCAAACCCTACACCTGATGTTCGAGCAGCAGTACACCGAACTCTCGACGGCCGTTGATGAAATTGCCGAACGGATTCGGGCGCTGGGATTCCCCGCACCGGGTAGCTACAACGAATACGGCAAGCTCACCTCCATCGAGGAAGCATCCGGAACTCCTTCCGCCAAAGAGATGATCCGACAACTAGTCATCGGTCAAGAAGCAGTCGTGCGTACGGCCCGATCGGTTTTTCCCATCGCCGACGATGCCAACGACGAACCCACAGCCGACTTATTGACGCAGCGGATGCAGATTCACGAAAAAACCGCTTGGATGTTGAGAAGTTTGCTCGAAGAATAGGGGATGATGGAGGGTGAAGGTAAAAAAAGTAGAAAACTCCAACCTTCACCGCGTCTTTCCCCTGAAGCGACATGAGTGCTGCTAAAAAACGAGATTACACCCCCGAATTGCGCCAGATGATGGAGCCGTTGGGGGTTTCTAGCTTTTTGGGTCTGGCCCGCAAGGCTGGCGTTTCCGAGCATCAGGTGCGATCGCTCCGTCGGGGGCAAGTGGCGAAAATGCGACTGGAAACTTTACTCTCTCTCGCGCGCGCGTTGGAGGTTTCCCTGGAGCAGTTGCTGGCGACGTTCTCAGAAATTGAGGTGACTGGGGATAATCGAGAGGTCGCAAATCTCGACAACCTGCAAGCGGAATACGATCGCCTGCAAAAGCAACTCGAAACGCAACAGGAAGAGGCGATCGAACAGTTCCAGCAAACCAGCCTCGATACCCTCGAATCGTGGATGATATTTTGGCCCGCCGCCGCCTATGCCGCTCGTCAAAATCCCGATTTTGAAGCAACGAAGTTATTGCGACTCGTCAAACCCGTCGAACAACTCTTGCAGCAGTGGGGAGTGGAAACAATCGGCGAAGTGGGGATGGAAGTGCCCTACGATCCCCAGCAGCATCAACTGATAAAGGGTAGTGCCGAACCGGGTCAGATGGTGACGGTTCGCAACGTCGGCTACCGTCTGGGAAAGCGCCTCCTCCATCGAGTCAAGGCGAGCGTGTCCCAGAACTGATGACCGGATATTTTTCATTCAACGAGTCGGCACACTCTCACCGCGATCGCCCGGTAAGGCGCTCGGGAACGATGATACGATCGTCGAATGCCAATGGCTTGGTATCGCCGTATTCATCTGGATGAGGATAACGTTTCATGGTTGAACCTTCCCCCTCGAACCCGAGTAAGCCTTCTGGGAAATCTTCTAAAGGAAAAGCCGATCGCGAGTCTGCTCCTTTAGAAGTCGCCGCTGCGGATTTAGCTCGATTTGCTGCCTTGCGGGTTAAGTTCCAAGAATCTCAACAAAAAGCGAAACCTTATGTAGACTTAATCGAAGCGTTGTTTGCGAGCGCTCCTCTCGATGAAGAGCAAATCGAACTGGCTAAAAGTAAAGATTTTGCCAAAACCTTAAGCCATCTGGCCACTATCAAAGTTGAGTACGACAATCTTGCCGTTAAAGCGGAGCAAGCCTGGGAAGTTTTAAAACCGATTTTAATGGTTAAAGACTCTCAGCCATCATAGAATGCGAGATTTCAGGAGAAATTAAAGGGATTCTACCCGACATAGAACTAACCCAAACCACTGTTTGGCATCGCTCCAGGTTTGGACTGGATTTAGCCCGATTTGTCTTAAATCTTGCTGCATTTTGTCGAGGTCGAACTTACGGGAAATTTCCGTGCGGATGCCTTCTCCCGGCTCGAATTCAACAGTTAGGTCTAGTTTTTCCAGACGAACTTGATGGTATTCCCGGCAGTGCAAATACATTTCAATTTGTCGCTGGGTCTGGTTATAAATGGCTTGATGCTCGAATAAATCGAGGTTGAAGTTGCCGTCGAACCGCCAATTTAAATGAGCGAGCAGGTTCAGGTTAAATTGAGCCGTCACCCCTTGGCGATCGTTATAGGCCGCTTCGAGAACTTCTTTGGATTTATGCAGGTCAATTCCTAGCAAAAAATAGTCGCCAAACTGAAGAACCGATCGAATTTCTTTTAAAAAGCGATCGGACTCATCTGCCGCAAAATTCCCCAAGCTACTCCCCAAAAAAAAGACCATCCGCCGAGGTAGGACGGTGGGGGTTAACTGCGCGAGTGCTTGCTGGTAAGTTCCCACCCGACCTCGCACTTTCAAGCTCGGATAAATGGCGAGCAACTGTTGGGCGCTTGCTTCTAAAATCCCCGCACTGACATCGATGGGAACGTAGTGGAGGGGGTACTCTTTTTGGGCGTAGGCATCGAGCAACCGGCGCGTTTTCGTCGAGCTGCCGCTACCGAGTTCGATCAGTTCGCACATTCCCGTCAGTTGGGGAATTTCCGAGGCGTACTGCTCCAAAATCGAGGCTTCGGTGCGGGTAGGGTAGTATTCGGGAAGTTGGCAAATTTGCTCGAAGAGTTCGGAGCCTTTGTCGTCGTAAAAGTAGCGTGCGGGTAGGGTTTTAGGCTGCCCGGTTAACCCGTCGATAATATCTCGACCGCTATCGGCACGATCGACGAGATCGGAGTTGTCGAGATAGTAGATTTCCAAGCGATCGCCAGCCGAAATCGGCTTAAGTTCGCTTGGAGGAGAAGTTTTCGACATGATGCTTGAAATATTGGAAATGCTACAGCGTGGGGAATTTGAGTTCGGCGATCGTCTGCGAGAGCGAACGATTTGCGGTCTTTAAAATCGATTTAGGTTGGCGCGATCGCCCTAGCTCAAACCTGCCCTCGATCGCGAATCTCGGTCGTTTTCTTCTATGCATCTCGAGCCGTCCGAAAACCCGCGTGTTGGTAGAAGTAGGGACGAAACCAGTTGCGATAGGACTTTGCCGCCATCGTTCCCGTCGTCGCCCATGACCCCCCGAGCATCATACAGTGTTTTGTGTCGAAAAAGGGCGCGGACTGATCCTCGTAGAGGGGATGGGGTTTGAAGCCGGGGAGGGGATAAAAGCGATCGCCGATCAGTTCCCACAAATTCCCGCGCAAGTCGTATAGTCCGTCCCGACTGCACGCCGATTCGATCGCCCCGACGGGGGAGGGGGAACCGTATTTTAAGTTGAGGTTGTAAGCGTTAACGGCAACAGGATCGCCATCGGTTGTCGGTTCTTCCCCAACGGCCAAATTCCACTCAGCTTCGCTCATCAGGCGCGTTCCCTGCCAGCGACAAAACGCCATGGCTTCGTAATGGTTGACTTCCACGGGCCAATCGAGGGGTAAATCGAGTTCGTCGAAGGTGGCGCGATATCGATAGCCGTTCTCGGTGGGTCTCCAGAATTTGGGATGTTTCACTTGATATTCGGTCTTCCAAGCCCAAGATTCCTCATCCCAGCACTCTCGATTCTCGTAGCCGCCACGTTCGAGGAATGTCAGAAATTCGCCGTTGGAGATGAGGTACTTGCTGGCGAAAAAGGGTTGGACTTCTACGGTGCGATTGCCGTATTCGCTATCCCAACCGTAGAGGGGAGAATTGGCGGGTTTGCCGAGTTCCACCGTACCGCCGGGAACCCGACGCATTTGATTCTCGGGCGGTTTGCCCGTGGATGGGGCGTAATGCCATCCCTCGGGACGTTGCACCCGATCTAGACTGAGTTGGCGCAACAACATCGAGGAGGTTTCAAAGTGGATGCGATCGTGTTCGATACCCATCATCAGCGCCCACAGGGGAGTATCCTGGCGAATCGGTCTCTCGAGGGGCGCGCGGTCGATCGTTTCTAGGATGGCATCGCGAAGTTGATGGCGATAGTGCCAGACCTCTTCCACCGCCGGCCAGTTGACCTGGGCCATCGCCGCGTCGAGTTCTTCGGGGGTTTCGGGATCGACTCCCACCTCGAACAGAATTTCGTATTCTGGATCGATCCGCCGTTCGACGAGTCCGACCTGAATTAATTTGTTGATGTAGAAAACGGCTGCATGTCCGAGGTAGAAAATGAGCCGATTGCGCAGGGGGTCGGGACTTAAATAAAATGTATCTTGCCCGATCGAGCTTTTCATCAGCAGGTCTTGAAGTTCCCAGGTGTTTTGGAAGTAGTTTCGCAGGGCTTCTCGATTGTAGGTATCGAGTTGGGGAGTGCGGATCGATTGAAAGTGATTCATCGGTCGAGAGACTGAATTTCCAGAACGCAGACGGCAGCGGTCGATCGCCCGTGCGATTGCCGTTCGATCGAACAACTGGGTGTGAAGTTTCTGACCCAACTGCGCCCACTCTATCCTCCCACAGCCCGATCTTCCTAGAAAACGCGATCGTCGGATTGTCCTAGCTCGAAGACCGGATGTAAGCTATTAAATAGACCAATAATTCTCGATCGAAACCATGATTTTACCCGGCTCTGCGGTTCGCGTGACCAACGCCAACGATATTTACTATGAATTTCAAGGACTCGTGCAACGAGTGAGCGATGGCAAAGCATCGGTTCTCTTTGAAGGCGGTAACTGGGACCATTCGGTTACGTTTCGATTGTCCGAGTTGGAACTCGTCGATGCTAAAGCGGGTCGCCCGAAGAAATAAAGCACCGGATCTGGGTTCGGATCGATGCAAGTCGAAGTAAACGAGCCAATTCTTTGGCTTTCGAATTCCCCACCGAGTCTTGCTAATATCGACTTTATCTATTTCAAATCGCCATGCGCCTCCCCCTCTCCCAATTTTCTGCGAGCGAGCGACACCCGGACCACCTGGCCGAAGTCATTGAAACTTCGACGACGGAGTTTTTGGCACAGTGTCTGGAACCGGAAGATTTGACGTTTCCAGCGATGCCTCCGTTCGGGAGTTGGGTTAAAGCCGTCGATGAGGAATCGGGCAATCAGGTGTATGCAGTGGTGTATCACGCGACCACTAGCCCGATCGATTCCGTTCATCGGGCGCGGGCGTTGGGTTTGTCCCTCGATGACTTGCGAGAGCAACAACCTCAGATTTTTGCCATGCTCAAAACGGAGTTTCGAGCGGCAATCGTCGGTTTTACGCCATCGCCAACGGGTCGGTCTGGGGAGATGACTGCCAGTCGGGTCTATCAATATATTCCCCCTCGCCCGCCGCAAATTCATCAAGCGGTTTATTACTGCACTCCCGAAGAGGCGATCGGGTTTAGCGAGCAGTTAGATTTTTTGAGAACTTTAGTGCAAATGGCGAGCGCGCCAGTGGATTCTTTGATTGCTGCGGTGATTCGCGAGGTCTATCAACTCCGTAATGCCGATCGAGAATGGTTAGTCAAAGCCGGACGCACCTTGAGTTTATTGCTGAAGGACGATTACGACAGACTCCGAGCGATCTTGGCTCAAATTCACGTCAATTCGATCGCATCTTCCTAGCCCGAATTTGGCGGGATACTCGCGATATTTCAGAGGCGCGATCGCTCACGCCTGCTTCGGTTAAGTCGTTCTTCCTCACGCCGTTTCCAGCCATTCATAAATTCGGTCTAGCTGTTCGATAGTAATAAAACCATACTTCCAGAGAATCATGGGCAACGGACCGGGGTCTTGCTCGCGATGGCGCATCGCGACGGCCAAAGAATCGGCGGGCAATGCTAGATCGTCTTCTAAAAAGCGAATCAACCTAGAATACTTTGTCGATGCCATAACGCATTCACCTCCTTAATTTCTTGAGTTCTAGTGTGCGATAGCGATGCTGTTCTAGTTTGGGAGAGGGTACGCTCTTCGAGCTGTCTACTGCTCCCAAATCCCCAAATCATCTCGATATTCTAGTCTCGATTTCTTGCCATAGCCCTCGATCGGTCTACAGGATCGAGGGCTATAGCTCGCATTTTGACTAGTGTAGCTTTAATGTCGATCGATGAGATCGAGATAGTCGCGAAACGGTCGTCAGACATTGCGTTACAAGTCAAATGGCAACGCTCGAAGTTTCTCCTCGAACTCAAAACATACTCGACAAGAGGCGATCGAGAATCGCCTTAGAGGGAAGATGTTCTTGGCTCGTGGATGAAGAGCTAGTCCTAATAAACGCTAAGTCTAGCTAGATTAACAAATCCCTATTCTGTTGGCTAGTGCTTATCGGTATATTTTAATCTAGCTTTGCAAAGTTTTGTATGTTTTTTGAGAAACGGGGCGATCGATTTCACCTGAGACGACATGAAGTACTCCGCACAAGGAGTCGTGTATTGAAGGAGAAATCTCAGGAATTACTGCATTTTCTAGCTCGAGAACCGATAGCAAGGACTCGAAAATGAGTGAACTTTTCTAAAGTTCCTCCCGAATTCTGAGACTCAGCCGCCCGAACTTGCCTAGAATATTAGCTTAAGGTCTCAATTCGAGAATTTTTAAAGAGAGGAAATACACGTATGACCGATCCTAGAAATACACAAATGGTTCAACCCTATAATGGCGATCCATTCGTTGGTCATCTATCAACACCGATTAGTGATTCGGCATTTACTCGCGCTTTCATTGGCAATCTGCCTGCCTATCGTAAAGGTCTATCTCCCATCTTGCGGGGATTAGAAATTGGCATGGCTCACGGCTATTTCATCGCGGGTCCCTGGACGATATGCGGTACCCTGCGGGATACAGAATATGCCGCCCTCGGTGGATTAATCTGTGGACTCACATTGCTGCTACTCGGCACTGTCTGTTTGTCCGTGTACGGCATTGTTTCTTTCCAAGGAGATGCCACAGATGAAGACGATCCCCTAAAAACTGCGGATGGCTGGAGCCAGTTTACAGCGGGTTTCTTTGTTGGCGGTATGGGGGGAGCCTTCGTTGCTTTCTTCCTCATGCAAAATTTTGAGGTGATCGATTCCATTTTCCGGGGTTTAGTCAACAATTACTAAACCGACTCTTACTCAACACTTGTAACACTTAGTTTAGGAGCTTTTTTCAAATGACTGGTGACTATGCAGCGTCTTTTCTTCCTTGGATTTTGATTCCTGTAGTCTGCTGGCTGATGCCGGTGGTGGTGATGGGTTTGCTGTTTATTTATATTGAAAGCGAAGCTTAATTCTTTTCTTTTTTGAGATTCACTGAATCAATTTTTAGCTGATTCTTTCACCCACAAAAAACCCCCGATTGTAGAAATCGGGGGTTTCAATTTAGGTTATGTCAGCTGTGAAGACTGACGTAACTTGCTTAGCTCTTGTTAGCCGAACTTGCCTGCCGTCGAGGCAATCAAGAAGGCAGCGTAGGTAAAGACGTAACCCGCCGCGAAGTGAGTCAGACCCACCAAACGAGCTTGGACGATGGAGAGTGCCACGGGCTTATCCTTCCAGCGAACCAAATTCGCCAGAGGCGTACGCTCGTGGGCCCAAACCAGCGTTTCGATCAGCTCTTGCCAGTAACCCCGCCAAGAGATGAGGAACATGAAGCTGGTTGCCCAAACTAAGTGAGCCGCCAAGAACATCCAAGCCCAAACGGACAGGTTGTTCACCCCATAAGGGTTGTAACCGTTAATCAACTGGGCGGAGTTCAGCCACAGGTAATCGCGGAACCAACCCATCAAGTGAGTTGAAGACTCGTTGAATTGAGCCACGTTCCCTTGCCACACTGCCAGGTGCTTCCAGTGCCAGTAGAATGTCACCCAACCAAGGGTATTGAGCATCCAGAAGGCAGCTAGGTAGACGGAATCCCATGCGGAGATGTCGCAAGTGCCGCCCCGACCGGGACCGTCGCAGGGGAAGCTGTAACCGAAGTCTTTTTTGTCCGGCATTAGCTTGGAACCGCGAGCATCCAACGCACCTTTGACCAAAATCAAGGTGGTGGTATGCAGACCCAGAGCGATCGCGTGGTGAACCAAGAAATCGCCAGGTCCGATGGTCAGGAACAGGGAGTTGGTGCCGCTGTTAATCGCCTCGAGCCAACCGGGCAGCCAAACGTTACCGCCGTTGGGCCACGCGGTGGTGGCAATACTATCGGGGTTGGATAGCAGCACGTCAAAGGCATAGAGCGCCTTACCGTGAGAAGCTTGAATCCACTGAGCGAACACCGGTTCGATCAGGATTTGCTTTTCGGGAGTCCCGAAGGCAACCACGACATCGTTGTGGACGTACAAGCCCAAGGTGTGGAAGCCCAAGAACAGCGAGACCCAGCTCAGGTGAGAGATAATCGCTTCTTTGTGATCGAGAATCCGAGCCAAAACGTTGTTTTTGTTGGCTTCGGGATCGTAGTCGCGAACCAAGAAGATCGCACCGTGAGCAAACGCACCCAACATGATGAACCCAGCAATGTACTGGTGGTGGGTATAGAGTGCGGCCGTGGTGGTGTAGTCCTTGGCCATGAAGGCGTAAGGTGGCAGCGCGTACATGTGTTGTGCCACCAAAGAGGTGATCACACCGAGGCTAGCCAATGCTAAACCGAGCTGGAAGTGCAAGGAATTGTTGACGGTATCGAACATTCCCTTGTGACCGGCTCCCAACTTTCCAGAGGGGGGCTGGTGCGTATCCAGAATTTCCTTCATGCTGTGGCCGATACCCCAGTTGGTGCGGTACATGTGACCGGCAACAATGAAGATTACGGCGATCGCCAAATGGTGGTGAGCCATATCCGTGAGCCACAGGGACTCAGTTTGGGGATGGAAACCACCTAAGAAGGTAAGAATCGCAGTTCCAGCGCCTTCGGAGGTATTGAAGATATGACCTGCCGTATCCGGATCTTGGGCATAAGCGGCCCAGTTTCCAGTAAAGAAGGGAGTCAAACCTGCCGGGTGAGGCATCGTGCTCAGGAAGTTATCCCAGCCGACGTGCTGACCGCGAGACTCGGGGATGGCGACGTGCACCAAGTGACCGGTCCAAGCCAGGGAGCTGACTCCGAACAAACCGCCTAAGTGGTGGTTCATCCGAGATTCGGCATTTTTAAACCAGGCCAAACTGGGACGGTACTTGGGTTGCAAGTGCAACCAACCCGCAAATAGGAACACCGAAGATAGCAGCAGCAAGAAGATCGCGCCCTGATACAGGTCGCCGTTGGTTCTCATGCCGATGGTGTACCACCAGTGATAAACACCCGAGTAACAGATGTTCACTGGGTTCGCAGCTCCAGCTTGGGTAAACGCATCTACTGCGCCTTGACCGAACTGGGGGTCCCAAATCGCGTGGGCGATGGGACGGACGTTGAGCGGATCTTTAATCCACTGCTCGAAGTTTCCTTGCCAGGCGACGTGGAATAGATTGCCCGAAGTCCACAAGAAGATAATGGCGATGTGACCGAAGTGAGAGGCGAAAATCTTCTGATAGAGATTTTCTTCGGTCATACCATCATGACTTTCAAAGTCGTGGGCCGTTGCAATCCCATACCAGATCCGACGAGTTGTCGGGTCTTGGGCCAAGTCCTGGCTGAATTTTGGGAATTTAGTTGCCATGAGTTCTTATTAGTTCCTCCTCGCTATCATCCGACTGCAATGATCCGTGCCAGGAAGAATGCCCAAGTGGTCACGATCCCTCCAAGGAGGTAGTGAGCCACACCAACTGCACGACCTTGAATGATGCTCAAGGCGCGAGGCTGAATGGCTGGGGCAACCTTCAGTTTGTTGTGAGCCCAGACGATGGACTCGATCAGTTCTTGCCAGTAGCCGCGACCGCTAAAGAGGAACATCAAGCTAAAAGCAAACACGAAGTGACCGGCGAGGAACATTAAGCCATAGGCCGACAGAGCCGAGCCGTAGGACGTGATCACCTGAGAGGCTTGCGCCCACAGGAAATCGCGCAACCAGCCGTTGATACAAATCGAACTTTGGGCGAAGTTGCCATTGGCGATGTGGGAAATCGTTCCGTCGTCGTAAACGCTGCCCCAGACATCAGATTGCATCTTCCAGCTAAAGTGGAAAATCACCACGGAGATGCAGTTGTACATCCAGAACAGACCGAGGAATACGTGATCCCAACCGGAGACTTGGCAAGTACCGCCCCGTCCGGGACCGTCGCAGGGGAATCGGAAACCGAGTTCGCCTTTGTCGGGAACTAGACGAGAACTGCGGGCGAACAGAACGCCCTTAAGCAGGATGAGAACGGTGACGTGAATGGTGAACGCATGGATGTGATGCACCAGAAAGTCTGCCGTTCCCAGGGTGATGGGCATCATGGCCACTTTGCCGCCAACGGCGACGACATCACCACCAAAAGCGGGACTGACGCTGGCTAATGCATTGGGAGCAGTCGTTCCCGCCGCTGCGGTGTGGATTTGTTGAACCCACTGAGCGAAAATCGGCTGCAATTGAATGCCGGTATCGGAGAACATATCTTGGGGACGACCGAACGCACGCATGGTGTCGTTGTGGACGTACAACCCAAAGCTATGGAAGCCCAACCAGATGCAAACCCAGTTTAGGTGGGAGATAATTGCATCTCGATGGCGGATGACCCGATCGAGCAGGTTATCGACGTTTTTGGACGGGTCGTAATCCCGAACCATAAAGATCGCACCGTGCGCGCCGGCACCGACGATACAGAAGCCGCCAATCCACATATGGTGGGTGAACAGGGACAGCTGGGTCGGATAGTCGGTCGCGATGTACGGATACGGAGGCATCGCGTACATGTGATGGGCGACAATGATGCTCAAAGAACCGAGCAGTGCCAGGTTAATGGCGAGTTGAGCGTGCCAGGAGGTGGTCAGAATTTCATACAGACCTTTGTGACCCTCTCCAGTGAAGGGACCTTTATGAGCCTCCAGGATTTCTTTCATGCTGTGACCGATACCCCAGTTGGTGCGGTACATGTGACCGGCAACAATGAAGAGAACGGCGATCGCCAAGTGGTGGTGTGCGGTGTCAGACAACCACAATCCGCCGGTTTGGGGGTTCAAGCCACCTTTGAAGGTGAGGAAGTCTGCATAAACTCCCCAGTTCAAAGTGAAGAACGGCTTGAGACCTTCGGCGAAACTCGGGTACAGCTCGGCCATCTTGCTCGAATCCAAGATGAATTCGTGAGGTAGGGGAATGTCTTTCGGAGCTACCCCAGCGTCGAGCAGTTTGTTAATCGGCAAGGACACGTGAATTTGGTGTCCGGCCCAACCCAAAGAGCCGCAACCCAGAAGAACCGATAAGTGGTGGTTCATCATCGATTCCACATTTTGGAACCAATCGAGGGTCGGAGCTTTTTTGTGGTAGTGGAACCAGCCGGCAAACAGCATCAAACCGGCCATCACCAAGCCACCGATGGCGGTGCAGTAGAGCTGAAACTCGTTGGTGAAGCCAGAAGCCCGCCAGAGCTGGAACAGCCCGGAGGTAATCTGAATGCCGTGGAAACCGCCGCCGACATCGGCGTTTAAGATGTCTTGACCGACAATGGGCCAGACCACTTGAGCGCTTGGCTTGATCCCAGTGGGATCGCTCAACCAAGCTTCATAGTTTGAAAAGCGAGCGCCGTGGAAATAAGCACCGCTCAACCAAATGAAAATAACAGCTAAGTGACCGAAGTGAGCGCTAAAAATTTTGCGCGAAATATCTTGTAGGTCACTTGTTTGACTATCGAAATCGTGAGCGTCAGCATGGAGGTTCCAAATCCAAGTTGTGGTTTTCGGACCTCGAGCTAAAGTTCGATCGAAGTGACCCGGCTTACCCCACTTCTCAAAAGAAGTAGGTACCGGATCGGTATCGACGCTAACTTTAACTTTTGCCTCCCGCTCTGGAGGACTAATCGTCATTGAGTTTCTCCTCTCTCTCTGAATCTGAAATGAGGAATTGAATTGAACTGCACTCAACGTAATCTTTCAGACAATGACTTTCCTCTCTTTAGAAGTGATGAGTAGTAGGTTTTGGAAACTCGTTTTGAGTTACGGCCACATAATCACTTTTTATCTTTTTTATAGTTGTTGGCAAACTTTGCCTTAGAGAGGAAATTTTTCTTACGAATCTCACTCTTTGCCGGAGCAAGACTCGAAGTCTCTGAAACTCACGTTAAAAGCGCACGTCTGTCATTATAGGACTTCCTTTCCCAGAATTCAATCTAAAAAATAAGTAACAAAAGTAACGATTTAGACTACCGATCGAATTATAAAAGTCAAGTCAAATTTCGAGTATGTTGCATAAAGTTTAATTTAATTTACAAAAGTTAAGAAACACCTCGATCTAGACATTTTTATTCCCTTAATTAATAGCGACATGTCTATCGAGATAATAGGGATTGCTCTATCCGTCACCTCGATCGCCTCGCTCCACTGGGAGGTTAAGTTTTTCCGATATAGTTACATAAGCACTTCTGTGGTATTTAGAAACAGGTTAGAGTACGGGTGTCTCGTCGTCGGGATCGCACCCCAGGCCTGCCGGAAATTTGGTGCGGACGAGTCCCCCATTCAAACCCTCAAACCCATTACCCCCCTTGAGAATCTTTCGAGCTAAGGAGTCAGAGAAAGCGTGTCGAGAACGAATTGGCAGTGGAGTCCGCTCCGGATGCTACCCGCATTTTTTTGGGCGATCGCGATCGCGATCGGCATTTCTGGATGTAGCGATGGCGTTGGCACGTCAGACGGCTCGAGATCGAGCGAACCCCTCGCCGCCGCATCCGAACCGCAAATCGTCGAAGTCTCGCCACCAAGAGCGATCGCAGAACTACGCCGAGATTTAGAAATCTACCGACCGCAAGTTTCCATTTTGTCTCCAAAACCCGACACCGTATTTGAAGGGGAAACCGTCACCGTCCAGCTCCAAGTCCGGGACTTACCCATCTTTAAAAACGATCGATTCGGCTTGGGACCCCACCTCAATGTGATTCTCGACAACCAACCCGAGATTACCGTTTACGATCCCAACGAACCCCTAGTTCTCGAAGACGTATCGCCAGGAACTCATACCTTGAGAGTGTTTGCCTCCCGTCCCTGGCACGAAAGCTTTAAAAATGAAGGAGCTTACGCCCAAACCACATTTCACGTCTACACCCGAACCGACGACAACCATCCCGATTCCGCCCTGCCCTTACTGACTTATTCCCGTCCCGCAGGTCGTTACGGAGCCGAACCGATTCTCTTCGACTACTACTTAACCAATGCTCCGCTACATCTAGTCGCCCAGGAATCGGGCCAAGATGATATTGTCGATTGGCAAGTTCGCTGGACGATCGATGGGAAAAGTTTTTCGAGCGATCGCTGGCAACCGATTTACCTCAAGGGGTTTGCACCGGGGAAACATTGGGTGCAGCTCGAATTTCTCGACGAGCTGGGCAATCCAGTGAAGAATGCCTTCAACAATACCGTACGGACGATCGTCTACGAACCCGGTGGGGAAGATTCTCTATCCCAGCTCGTTCGGGGAAAAATTGCTGTTGCAGACATGCGAGGAATTGTCGATCCGCTCTATACCGAGGAGGAATCGACTCCAGAAGAGGAATTACGACCATCGGAAATGTCTGAAGAGGAAGATGTTGAAGCTGACACGGAATCCGAAGTTCTAGAAGAAGTTGAACCGGAAATCTCTGAGGAAGAAGCTACCGGAGCCGAAACCGTACCCGGACCTCTAGAACCATCCGAATTGGAAGTTTCCGAGGAAGAAACGACTCAAACCGAGACCGTCCCTGAAGTTCCAGAACAACCCGAACCGACAATCTTTGAGGAAGAAACGACTCAAACTGAAACCGTACCCGAAGTTCTAGACGAATCCGAATTGGAAGTTTCCGAGGAGGAAACGACTCAAACCGAGACCGTCCCTGAAGTTCTAGAACAACCCGAACCGATAATCTTTGAGGAAGAAACGACTCCAACTGAAACCGTTCCTGAAGTTCTAGAACAACCTGAATCGGAAATTTCTAAGGAAGAAACAACCGAAGCCGAACCGGAATCCGAAGTTCCAGACGAATCCGAATTGGAAGTTTCTGAGGAAGAAACGACCGAAGCCGAACCGGAATCCGAAGTTCTAGAAGAATCCGAATTGGAAGTTTCCGAGGAAGAAACGACTCCAACTGAAACTGTCCCTGAAGTTCTAGAACAGCCTGAATTGGAAGTTTCTGAGGAAGAAACAACCGAAGCCGAACCCGTACCCGAAGTTCTAGAAGAATCCGAATTGGAAGTTT
>JAXHUC010000029.1:47004-56290 GCA_034189805.1 Cyanobacteriota bacterium | reverse complement strand
CAATCGGCCCGGAGAAGGCGATGGCGTTGTAAGGGCGCAGTCCCACCAATCGGGCGATTTCAAACTGACGCAGCATGAAGCCAATCAGTCCGAAGGCACCGTGGAGGGCAACGAAGCTCCAGAGTCCGCCGAGTTGGCACCAGCGAGTGAAGTTCCACTGGGCTTCGGGTCCCCATAGGAACAGCAGGGAATGTCCCAGGCTGTCGGGGGGTGAGGAGACGGCAACGGTGAGGAAGTTGCAGCCTTCGAGGTATGAGCTGGCTAACCCGTGGGTGTACCAGGAAGTCGCGAAGGTGGTTCCGGTGAGCCAGCCGCCCAGGGCCATGTAGGCGCAGGGGAATAGCAGGATTCCGGACCAGCCGACGAATACGAAGCGATCGCGCTTGAGCCAGTCGTCGAGGATGTCAAATGCTCCTCGGCTCGCTGGCGCGCGTCCAACTGCGATTGTCATTAACAGATCTCCTAAATAGTATTGCGTCGTAAAGTTATCTTAAGTCTCGCCGCTACTGTTTCAACATTTCTGCGAAATAATGGTGCAGAAAACGGTTGAGAGCGATCGCGGACTTTACGTTTCTTTACTATGTTACTCATTATAGGGGGAAGCGCTCGAAATTTCACCCCCTAGCGCAAGAATCTGTCAGAATGGGGGTTGCCGTGGGAAAAGGAGGGAGAAACGATCTCGCCCCAAATCGGTGATTCATATTAGATTAAGAATCTAACGTTCAACTTCACATTCGATCGCCCATGTTTACTATCGATGTCATGCTGAAACTGTCCCCGCTTCCCCTGTCGGTGCAGCGCAAAACCGAGGAAGATGCCCAGGCGCTCTACCAACAAATTCAAGAAGCGATGAAAAGCGAGACCCCTCAGCTTTTGGAATTAACTTGCGATCGCCAAACGGAGAAAAAGCTCTGCGTTCTCACCAGCGAACTCTGTGCCGTGCAGGTTTCGGAAAAATCCGGCGGTGCCGCATCGAGCAAGCAGCCCGGTTTCTTTGCGGCGCTCACTCAATCTGAAGGCTAAATCCGAACACTAAACGAATGACCCCAGCCGAGCAACCCGCGATCGCCGTTCGAGATTTGTGCTTCAGTTGGCCCGATGGTTCGTCGGTGCTCAATTCCTGTTCCCTGGAAGTCCCCAAGGGAGAATTTTGGATGCTCTTGGGAACCAACGGTAGCGGCAAATCCACGCTGTTGCGGTTGCTCGCGGGTTTGCTCCAACCGAAATCGGGCGATATTGAAATTCAGCCTCCAGTGGGGTTCGTCTTCCAAAATCCCGACCATCAATTGGTAATGCCGACGGTGGGGGCTGATGTGGCGTTTGGATTGGTGGACGAAAAACTATCGATCGATCGGGTTCGCCAGCGAGTAGACGAAGCACTGGAATTGGTAAACTTGCTGCCCCTGCGCAGTCGTCCGATTTACGCCCTGAGTGGGGGACAAAAACAGCGGATTGCGATCGCCGGGGCAGTTGCCCGTCGCTGCGAAGTGCTGTTACTCGACGAACCGACAGCCCTGCTCGATCCCGACAGCCAAATCGATTTAGTCCGGCAAGTGCAACAACTCGTCAACCGCCAGCAAATCTGCGCCCTCTGGGTAACTCACCGCCTCGACGAACTCGACTATTGCGATGGGGCGTTTCTGTTGGAGGACGGACGGGTGGTGGCGAAGGGAGAACCGAATCGGCTGAAGCAACGGTTGATGCGGGATTAGGTTGGGGATGGGGAAGAGATGACGCGGAGACGCGGAGACGCGGAGACGCGGAGAGAAGAGAGGACAGGGAAGAATTACGAGATGGCACGATGAAGCGAGCTGTTGGCTGAGTGCGATATTTGAGTTCGCTGTGCGGGAATTTGGCGATCGGTCTAATTGAAAACCCTCTAATTCAGACGATTAGAGGGTTTCTTGTTTGAATTAATTCGACTTCTGAAGAAGTCTCCCAGACGACTTCGGCCGCATTAGAAAATTAACCTGGCTGTTTCTTAATTCGACTTCCGAAGAAGCCTCGCAGAACGACCCGCAGTTCTCGATCGCGGGCTACGAACGTTTCCATTAATTCGACCTCCAAAGAAGTCTCGCAGAGCGCACCGTGAAAGGCTTACCCCGAGCAAATTGTACCAGCAAAATACAAGCACGCTCCCGTTTGTTCGTACAATGTCATCGCCCAATCTCGTAAAAATCGCTGAAACCCTGACTTGACGAGGCGCGGGCGTTTCTCGTGCCACCAAATTGCTCAAACCCATACCCCACAAACCATTCGCACTTTCTAAGTTTGAAGAGAACAGTCACAACCATCGATGCTTGTACTTTCTCTCTCCTTCTCAAATTCCTCATCTCCACTTCCCCGCCTCATCTCCACTTCCCCGCCTCATCTCCTCCTCAAATTCCCCATCACCGCGTCTCCGCGTCTCCGCGTCTCCGCGTCATTTCTTCCCCATCCTCTACAATATCTCTACACAATACTGGTCAGTACCGTGCTTGATTCTTTGTTACCTCAGTTTTCCATGACCCCGCAGACCTTGCAGTTCGTGATGACTTGCTTGGCGGTGAGTATTTTTGGCGTTCCCTTCGGCCGTTTTTTGAACAATTTGATAACTTGGCTGACTCAAAATAGTCCCACTCGTCCCAAACGCCTTTCGATGTGGATGGCGATTATTTTGATTGTTGGCGCGGTGTTCTTACCCGATTTTTGGGGGGGAATTCTCGTGGCGCTGGCGAGTGGAATGCTGCTGGGTTACGTGTTTACGGAGCAGTTTCGGGAGGATTGGCAAAGCCGAACAGAGGAAGAATCGGGGGAATAGATTCGATCGAATTTCGCGGGCAATTCGGTGTTGCGTTGCGAGTTGTGTTGCTTTTGTATTACCTTTGTATGTCTTTCTAGGGGTTGGCAGAAAGCTGCATCATACGTAAATATAAGCATAAGCAACCTAACTCTTTCCCTCACTTTGAATAGCAACGATGGCACCCCTTTCTCCGACCACCATTTTATTGGTAGACGGCTACAACATTATTGGTTTGTGGTCTGAGCTGCAATATATTCGCGATAATCACGGTCTAGAACCGGCCCGACGGGAATTAACCGAACGCCTGATCGGTTACAGTTCCTTTCATGGTTTCGACACGCGCATTATTTTCGACTCCCAATATCACAATTCTCGAGGACATCGAGAAACTGTCACATCTCACCTGTGTCTGGTGTATACAGATTTCGGACAGACTGCCGATACCCACATCGAGAAGGCTTGTGCGGCGATCGGGCGGCAGAAGACATTACCCAAACAGCGGACGATCGTGGCAACTTCCGATCGCGCCCAACAGCAAGTCGTGGTTGGGTACGGTGCGGAGTGCATTTCGGCGCGGCAACTGCGATCGGATGTAGATGCTTCCAATTCTCGCGTGCGCCGCAGACAGAATACCGCCCCGAAACGATCGCAGAGGCGGTTGCTTTCGAGTTCTCTCGATCCGGCATCCCGACAGCGTTTGGTCCAATGGCAGCGAGGACTTTAGCCAGGAAAAAGGCGATCGCCCAAAATTTCCCGAAAAAGTTCCTCGAATACTTGCAAAGAAGTCCGTTTGTGACTACCATAGGAGATGCGTTAGAGATGCATTCCTCAGTAGCTCAGCGGTAGAGCGGTCGGCTGTTAACCGATTGGTCGCTGGTTCGAATCCGGCCTGGGGAGTTAACTTAAAATTGATATTTCAATCTCGAACTAAAGTCGAGTTAGCTCTTTTTTTTCGTGTTTTCCCTCATGCGGTGATGTCTGCTTGAGGCTGTATTCGCTCGATCGATTTCTCCAAATCCCCAGCGTCAAAGAGTTCGATCGCGCGCCTGACATCGAAATCTTACAAATCGCTCGTCCCCAATCGTTTTTCTCGCAACTTCCACAGCAATCCCGAGGTAAAATTCGTGAGGATATGAGCGACGATCGGGACGAGTAAATTCCCCGTGACCAAAGCACTCAATCCGAGAATCGTGCCGACAACGGTGGCCCACACCATATACGGCCATTGTTTCTTGCCGCTGAGGTGGAGTACCCCGAAACACAGGCTTGAAACCGTTAGTCCGAGGGGATTTAAACCCACTGCGGGTAACATCACCCCTCGAAAGAGCAATTCTTCGCTCATTCCCGGCAGCAATCCCAGCCAAATTAAATCCGGCCATACCAAGGGTTTGAGGACTAAATCGAGATAAAACCGAGCGCTTTCGCGATAAGCGGGCCAAAAACGGTACAGCAGCGCGCTACCTGCGGTGACGAACGCCGTAATTCCCAACGCCCAAACCAGCACCATCGGAGTCCAGGCAATCGGCAGAAGGGCGATCGCTCCCAATTTCATCCACAGCTTGGCAATTAGCAGCAACACCAAAGCCGTGACACCCATCGCCACCAAAATTTGGGTGCGGCTGAGGGTTTCCATTTCCGGTTCTTTAGGAGAGCGATCGGTCACGGGGGTTTGATAAAGAATGAATGGGCGGTAGCTGGGAACTTAGAGAAGTATGAGCGATGCCAGCGCGGTTGGCGACGATTGCCCCCAACGCTTCGAGGTAAGAATTGACTCGCAGTGCGGGGATTCCCAGACTTTCGGGGGGAACTTGCATCTGAGTGCGATTATCCTCGATCGCGATGATTTGAGTACGATTGCGACACAAACTTAGAATAGCACTTCCACCGCAAGCTGTTGCGGGAATTAGAGCGGCATCGACCCGATCGCTCCAAATATCTTGTGGCTGGGGAGGAGTCGATCGCGCGGACAGAAACTGGGGCGCGCCGCTCAAGCCGACGAGAACGCAGGGTAAGAAAGTGTAGCCCAACTCTTCAGCACAGGCGCGAGGAGAAACCTGGGGATCGGCGGGGAGAGGGGCGAGGGCGGGGGCGTGGGCTGCGGGAATTTGGAACTGGCGCACCACCAAATGGCTGATCGCCGCTTCTGCCCCGGCGATGGGATCGACTCCTTTTCCCTGGCGGTAGTTGGCCAGGGCGGTTTCGTCTTCCTCGGGAAATCGAGCGACGATCGCGATCGCCTCGGCTTTCGCGCGGGTTATCAGGGCTTCGGCCGCGCGGAGCAAACTACCGGGGTTGCCGATTGTTCCCCAACTCGCACCGGAGGCGGTGGTGCGAATTTCTACCTCTAGGGGAGCATCGGTGATGGTGTAGTCGGTCAGATTTAAACCGAGGGTGGCACGGGTGGCATCGGCTGCTTGGAGGTGTCGCAAGCGCAGTTCGTCTTCAATGCCCCGATCGAGAATGAGACCGACTCGGTTTTGATGGACGGGGCGCAATCCCCATTCTCCGGCTGCAAACTTATCTAAACCGTAGCCTTCAACGTAGGAAATTTTCGGATCGCGCCAGTAGAGTTGAGCGCCGTTGAGGACGTTGGGGTGGGTAATGAGCCGATCGCAAACTTGGGCGATCGCGCGGGCGACGGGCAGGGCATCCCCAGCATAGCCACCAATCGATGCACCAATTCCAGTCGGGACGATGAGAACGACGGTGTAGGGAGGGGAATTCAAGAGGGGGAAGAGGCGGCATCGTCGGTGACGACGGCTTCGATATGGGCTTTTTGGGTTTCGGAATCAACGCGAGTCACGGCCCAGCGCAGGGGTTCGCCTCGTTTTTCGAGTTCGGCTTCGATCTCTTGTTGGAGTTTTTGGGGAGACTCTTGAAGATCGATTTCAGCAGTAATAAAATGTGTGGTCATGCGTTTGGACGAGTTGATGATTTGGACGAATCGGTGAATGGCGAACTGCTTTTGCAGAAGATAATTCAGAAGAAAGCATGAGGAGATTTCAATGCCAATTTTTTTGCAGGAGCGACTCCTCAATGCTTAGACCCGATATGAATCAGTGTATCGTTAGGTCATCAACTTTAGGCCGGTTGACCGAATTGCCGATCGTAGATTTCATCTTCCTTACCGCTTTCAATTTTCAGATTCGATCGCGGATAGGAAACGCACAGTAGGGCGTACCCCTCGGCTTGTAGTTCGGGACTGACACCCATACCATCGCTTTGCTCGACTTCGCCCTCGAGAATTTTGGCCGCACAAGTGGTGCAAACGCCTGAATAGCAGGAACTGGGGAGATCGATGTTGGCGTTGTGGGCGGCTTCGAGAACGGTTTGACCCTCTGGCACTTCAATCGTGCGGGTTTCGCCTTCGTGCAGGATTTCAACAGTGTAAGTCTGGGACATGGGGGGCTGTGAATGCAAGTAGACTTAAACTAGTATTGTTTCACTGTAGTTTTTCGTCAAGCCCTCCCTCGATTTTTGTAATATCTATTTGTAATCGCTTCGAGAATGAGTCTCGATCGACCTCGTTCTCTACTCGGAAATCGAGTTAAGGTCGGAAATAGTATGGAGTGGAGATTTAAGCTTTCGAGTGAAGTGGGTAAAAGGCGATCGATAAAATTAAAAATTAGTTAAAATTTAGCTAAAAACTCGCGAATATATCGATTGACAAGCTGCGGTCGTTCCTGTTGTACCCAATGGCTGCAATTGGGAATGTAGCGAATTTCTAATTCTCGCACGTATTCCTGGGTGTCGTAAGTTAATTCTTTACCCAACGCAATATCATTTTCCCCCCAAACCATCAGGGTTGGTGTTTCGATTATCTGACAAGATTTAGGTTTAAAAAAACCTTGAAAAATATTCCGGTAGTAATTCAGCATTGCCGTTAACGCACCCGGCTTGGCGGCAGCTTCTTGAAAGGCTTGCAGATCGGCTGGGGGAAATGCAGATTTATCGATCGCCATGTCGTAAAAAGCCGCAGCGATCGCTTGATAGTTATTCCGGCGAAAAACCCACTCCGGCAGCCAAGGTAACTGAAAAGCAAAAACATACCAGCTTTTTTTGAGTTGGGCGATCGTCCGCAATCCGGCGCGAAATTTTGCCGGGTGGGGAAGATTGAGAACGATTAAGCCATCGAGCATTTCCGGATGCGCTTCGGCAAAAGTCCAGGCGATCGCCCCACCCCAATCGTGGGCAACCAAAATGCAACGTTCGTATCCCAATCCCCGAATGACACCGCGAATATCTGCGATAAATTCTGGCATAACGTAGGCGGATTTTTCTGGGGGTTTCTCGCTATCGTTATAGCCCCGTAAATCTAATGCCACGACTTTATAATCTCGAGCAAATTCTGGGATTTGATGCCGCCAAGAGTACCAAAATTCGGGAAACCCATGCAGCATTAACATCAGTTCGCCTTCCCCTTGAGTGACGTAGTGCAATCGAATTCCGTTGGTTTGAATTGTTTCGTGAGTCCAACTTTCGATCGGTTGAGTCATGCGGTAAATGGGGAATGGGGAATGGGGAACGGGGAATGGGAGGCTTGGAGAGCTTGGGGGGCTTCGGGGCTTGGGAAGACAAGGAAGAATTTTGCATTCATTCCCCCGTTTCTCCCGTTTCCCCCGTTTCTCCCCTTTCTCCCCCTCCCCGCATCCGGAGCATCACCGCGTCTCCGCGTCCTCTTCTCCCGATGGCTCTTTTTTTAGCTTGACGAATACGTCGTATTGGCTGTGGCGTTTGTCCTGAATGGCACTAGTCACTCCGATCGATTCGATGGCGCTGACAAATGTTTTTTGGGCTGGCGGTAATTGTAGGAGAGTGAAGCCTTCGGCATTAATCGTCCCGTCCAAATCCAGGTAGAAATGACCGTTATTCGGTTGCAACTCCAACGGGACGGAATCGAGAAATCGCTCGCTCGCATCCAGAGAACTCGTGGGATTCGGAATCAACAAATCGGCAATCGGCGCGCCGACGCTGATAAATGCTACGTTATCGCTCAACCATCCCCGAGTGACTGTCAGTGCGCCTCCCAAAGAAACCCACTTCACCACCGGGCGATTTTTAATCGTCGTCTCCTCCACTTGATACTGGTATTTCTGGCGCATCACCCCATCCAACTTCTCAAATACGGCTTCGGCATCTTGGCGCTCGGCCGCCTGCACCATCAACACCACGCCACCGGGAAAACCCCGTTCGGTCTGCGTCTCGACTGGAACCATCGCCAGGGCAAATTCCTCGGTCATCCACGGCAACAAATCTTCCTCGAGATCCAGATCGACCGTGGACTTGAGCGCTCGTCGCAGCCAGTCGGGATTGCCCGGTGCGAGGGGATTTGCCGTTGCCCCTTGGAGGTAATCCTTCCAGAGTTGCTCGAGATTGTTCCCGGAAATCATCATTACCGTCCGATCGGGCAAACGAGCGGCCATTCTTCCGGTCTGATTTTTCCCCAGATAGACGGTTTCGCTGTTGGGTTTGAGCCAAGATAGATTTTTGAAGGCGATGCCATCGGGTTGGAGAGAGGCGAAGGTTGCCAACCCCTGACTTTCGAGTTTCGCCAAGATGTCGGGGCTAATCGGTTCGGTGGAGGTTTGCGCTAGGGCATTGAAGGCCGTCTGCAAATTGAAATAGGCACGGGCGAAGTAACGTTCTGACTCAGACGATTCCCAGGCCCGATCGTATCCCGGTGTCGAGGCGATCGACTTTCCATCTCTGTAAGCATCGATTGCCCGATCGAGGGCTTCGGGACGATTCCCCACCACCAGAAACTCGCGATCGAGGACGGCGATCGAAAAAGTGCGATCGGCATCATCGGTACCGTCGCGAATATCAATTCCCTTATACTCGCGTTCCGTCCAGGTATTCGATTCGGTTGAGTCTTCAAACATCCGCGCCGCTAAATTGCCTTTGCTAATCGGCAGGACGGCGATCGTCGATGGAGATTCTCCCGGAATTAAAGGGGGGGCATCCGGATCGAGTTCTGCGGGGGGCGGCAAAAAGGCGATCGTCACCTCTTCTCCCACCCAGGGCTGAATATCTTCGATATAGTTATAGCCGTAATTGGTCGCGACGCTCTCGGCAAAGGAACTTAAGCTTTCACCCCACAATGCTTGACTTTCAGCAGTTCCATACTCTTGAAGTTGTTGCCACTGTCGGGGATCGGTGGAAACGGAAACACTCATCAAGGCTTCTTCGGGGATATACCTGGCTCCAGTTTGCCAGTTTTCCGACGACTCCCTCGAAACAAGCCAGTAAACAACTCCGCCTCCAATTAGGATTAGAGCTGCCGCCCCCATTGCCGGAAGGCGGGAAGATTTGAGGGTTTTCATCATCTAGACCTCCGGTGGATTTGGCAATCGATCGACACAAGCTCGCAAGGGGCAACCGAATAAGACAGTAAAACTCGAACGTGCAATGCACAAAGCGCAATAGACACTCTATCAGGATTTCACCCGCGATCGATTTTTGGCAAGGAACAGAAGCTCAACTAGAACACTGTCTGCGGACACT
>JAXHUC010000029.1:0-46904 GCA_034189805.1 Cyanobacteriota bacterium | reverse complement strand
TGCCGATCGTCGGCTGTCCCCGAGAGCGGTATGATTTGGAAATTGTTTGCCATCAGTCTGAGTGTCGATCTCAATGCCGATCTCGCGCTTGCAACAATTCGTAGTAGCTCTATCGACGAAACTCTCTTCGCGCCAACGGATTTTTTGGCTGAGTCTGAGCTTGACATTTTCTGCATTATATGCACTTATGGCGCTAACAGAAGCGTTTAGTCGCGAGTACGTGGTTCAGGATGACGCGCGGCAACACGTCTTTTGGATGCTGAGGTTTATCGATCCCCAATTATTTCCCAACGACATTATCGCCGATTATTTTCAATCGGTTGCCCCCGCAGGTTACGCCCAACTCTATCAATTTGCCGCGCGCCTGGGCTTGTCGCCGCTGACGTTCAACAAGTTTTTGCCGATGGGTTTGGGGCTGATGGCAACGGCGTGGGCATTTGGAGTTTGCTTGCAAATTTTGCCCGTTCCCTTTGCTGCCTTTGCGAGTACGATCGTCCTCAACCTGACACTGTGGATGAAAGACGATCTGGTCTCGGCAACCCCTCGGGCATTTCTCTATCCATTATTTCTCGCTTTTTTATATTACCTGCTGCGGCAAAAACTGTTGCCGACAATTGGGGCGATCGCCCTGACGGGACTTTTTTACCCCCAGTTCGTGTTGGTGGAATCGGGGTTGCTGGTTTTGGGATTGGGGTTAAAGCGGCGATCGAACGCTCCCTCTCCCGGCTGGCGTTTCTACGGGGTGGGATTGGCGATCGCCGCGCTGGTATTATTGCCCTATGCCTTGCAAACCAACGAATTCGGACCGACGATCGCCTTGGAGGACGCGCGCAACTCCGCCGAATTTTGGCGGGGAGGACGCAGTGCATTTTTTCACCCCGATCCTGGGTATTTCTGGTTGCAAGGGGAACGAAGCGGATTTTTACCAATTAAAACGCCGACCATTTTATGGGTGGGGGTGTTGCTACCTCTGGTAATGCGGTTTCCCCGCATCTTTCCCCTGGCGGGCAAATTTACCGATCGCATCGGGATTCTCTGGCAAATTATCGCCGTTTCCTCGGGTCTGTTTTTCCTCAGTCACGCTTACCTGTTCGAGTTGCACCTTCCCAGCCGCTACTCCCAGCATAGTTTGAGAATCGTTTTGGCGATCGCCTCGGGGATGGTGTTTGCCATATTGATTGGGGCACTGTTGGAGATGGCGCGTCGGTTTGCCAAGCTGCGCTGGGTTGGCATGACTGGGGCGATCGTTTTGGTAGGGATTTTGGTGTTGTATCCCCTAAGTTTGAAATCCTTTCCCAAAACCGTCTACAAAACCGGAGAGGCGGTGGAACTGTACAAGTTCGTTCGCGAAACGCCTAAAGATACTCTGATTGCTTCGCTCGATCGGGAAGTGGATAATTTACCATCGTTTACCCAGCGATCGATTTTGACCGGACGAGAGTATGCCATTCCTTACCACACGGGATATGCCGACGAAATTCAGGCTCGGATGCTGGGGCTAATTGAGGCGCAATACAGTCCCAGCTTAGACTCGGCACGACAATTGGTCGATCGATACGGAATCGACTTTTGGCTGTTGCGTCGTAGCGCCTTTAGCCCGGAATACTTCACCGTCGATCGAGAAAGTTGGCTGAATCGATTTCTTTCCACTTCAGAAACCGCATCCTACAATCCCTGGCAGGAGAAAACCCGAGAAGCCCTCGCGAGACTCGAATTAGGTCAAGTTCCCGCATTGGCTGGGGCGATCGATACCTGTACGGTGTTTGCCGATCCCACATTTATCCTCCTCGATGCCCGTTGTATCGTGCAACAACCATAAAAATAAAAAACCCCATCTCTCGAAGATAGGGCCCTGAAGACTTGGGTGAAAATCGATATTGCTTATAGTTGTTAGTGTAGGGTGGGTCAATAGGAGTCAAAATCACCCAATTGAAGGATTTTCACGTCACCCGATCGGGCGATCGCCATCTGTTAGTGTATTAACACTCGAGAGGAGAAGGAGAGAAACGGGGGAAACGGGGGAAACGGGAGAAACGGAGGAAGAAGATGACGCGGAGACGCGGGGACGTGGTGACGCGGTGAGGAGGAGAATTGGGAGAAACGAAGGAATTGGGATATAGTTTAGCCTCTCTTGCTCTCGAGAGCTAACCAAGCCCCCGAAGCCCCCGAGAGCTAGCGAACCTGTCTTACCCTGCGCCATATTAACCCAACGTATACATCCACCCATCCCGCGAGCAAATCCGCACGATGCCATCCCAAACCACTGGAGTCGATTCAAAGGATACCCCCGGTTTAAACCGACCGATTTCCGCCACAACCAAACGATAAAACTGCCCCAGATCGTTTTTTAAGGCATTTGGTTCTTCGGGGGATACAGGTTCAAAATTAAGTTGCAATAAATAGACCCCATTATATCCAGCGACAACTAACCGATTGCCATCGGTAAAAACTGGCGTTGAAATCGATGCTCCCAATCGTTTTTGAAAAGCAATAAATGGCGTGTTGTAGGTCTTTTGTAAAAACGGACCTTTGACTAGATTTCCCGTGACTTGATGCTGGCTGCCAATATATAAATTCCCATCGATCGCATTGGTGGCAAACAGGGCCGGAATCTCGGGCGATCGATATTCATCGTTGAGGGCAACCGACCCGACGATGCCACCTTTCCAGTTATTAAATCCTCGATTTAACGTCGGAAAAAACCACTCTGCCGCTTCCTCTGGGGGTCGATCGGGATTGAGTTTGAAGACTCCCCCGCTACCGGGAACTTTCTCCCGTTCCACCGCACAAAAGAGTCTATTTTCATCAGAAATGGCGATCGTGCCGTTCAAATCTCCCCCCGCTAAAAACTGCCAGATAATCTCGCGGGTGGTGGTACTAATGCCATAGATGCGCCCGCCTCCAGCCGCCAGAAACAGGCGATCGTCAAGTCGGGCCGGCGAGGATTCCGCCACCAGATTCCCACCGTATCGTTTCGCGTCGCTATCTTGGTACAGCTTCACCTCGGAAAAGATTTGCGGCTGAACGATGCCATCTTGAGCTGTGGCCGTCACCGTGGCGCTATTGAGAAAATAGCCGATGCCATTTTCCCCGACATTGAAAATTAACCCATTCCCCAAATCGATGGCACTACTATCGTTATCTCGGCTGAAACTGCGGGTCAGCTTGAGATTGAGCCGCCACAGTTCCCGTCCCGTCCGGAACGAAATTGCCCGAAAACTGGGCACGGGTTTGGGAGTGCGCACCGGATTGGTCAACCCGCGTCGGCTGCCTTGCAAGATAACCACCCGATTCTCGTCGTTGGCGAGGGGGTCGATATAAACCGTGGACGACCCTTTGAGAATGTCGTCGAATTTATACTGCCAAACCACTCGATTGGTACTCAAATCGAGCTTGCGCAAATGGTGGTCGAAGGCCCCGATAATGGCGTAGGTTTTGCCCAAATCTTTGATAATCGTCGGCTGTCCCGTCCACCCGGCCCCCGTCCAAGTTTTGAGGCTGCGACCGAGATAGCTGCGACCGCTACCGAGGAAGAGTTTGTGCAGGAGATTCAAGCTTTGGGGTATGCCGCGACCGTAAAATCGGCGGCGATCGTTGCCGAGATAGGTGGGAACGAGTAGTTCGGTTTCTGGAATCAGCTCATCGACAACCGCGCTGATATAGCCTTGCATCCCGGTGGCTAGGGAGGCGGTATTGACAGGCCGAACCTCCGGTTGCTGACATCGCTCGAGCAGCACGGTCGGCACGATCGCCCCGGTTGCGAACTGGAAAAAACGTCGATTGAAGGCTCGCCTTGTCAGAGTCATGATAGAACTACAATTCAGGTGGATGGCACATTTCGCGCGATCGAGCCTGAATTGTACCCTCCTTCTGGATTCTGGGACGATATTGCCCCGAAACTCTCTCTCGTTTGAGTGTGGCAACTCTGACTCGTTGCAAGTCATAATTGTAATGGTTTATAAGACCTACCTCCAGACTCAATAAGATCCTATTTCACCAGCATCGATCGCCGATTTTCGGGTGCGTCAAGCTGGGTATCTGTTATAAAACGAGCTAAATTTCGATATGTTTAATGCCACAGAAATACTGATTCAAAACTTCGTAACCCGATTGAGGGAAGGCTACCACCGCACCTATGGGGGATACCAGCCCAATTATGCCGATATTATCGCTTGGGCTGGGGGGATGGCTCTCGAAAATATATCCAATAGTGATGCCCTCTATCACAACATGGAACACACCATCATGGTGACCCTCGTCGGGCAAGAGATTTTGCGAGGCAAGCATATTCGAGAAGGCGGCGTATCTTGCGAGGACTGGCTGCATTTTATTCTATCGCTCGTTTGTAGCGATATTGGTTACATCAAGGGCGTATGTCAGCACGATCGCATCGATCGCAATTCGTTTGCCTCGGGAAATGGTTCGATGATTTCCTTACCGCCTGGGGCCACCGATGCCAGTTTGGCTCCGTACCACGTCGATCGTAGCAAGCTATTTGTAGACGAGCGTTTCAGCGGTCATAAGTTAATTGAAGCCGAAACGATTAAAGCCAATATCGAACGCACCCGCACTGCTGGCAGCGCGGGCAAACACAACGCAGACACGGCCAGTTTTCCGGGATTGTTGCGAGCGGCCGATCTCATCGGTCAACTCAGCGATCCGCGCTACTTGAAGAAAATGGGAGCGCTCTATTACGAGTACGAAGAAACTGGAATGAATGACAAGTTGGGCTATCGCCACGCCGGAGACTTGCTTCAGAGTTACTCGAAAATCTATTGGAGCGATATCTATCCTTGTATTAAAGCCGGGTTGCGATACCTGTCGCTGACTCAGCAAGGAAAGCAAATTACAGCAAATCTTTATGCCAACGTATTCGTGGTGGAACACGAGGGCTGACATCGAATTCAGGGAGCCTGGGGAGTTTTGGGAGCTTGGGAGGCTTCGCTAGCTCTCGGGGGAGAGTGAATGCAAAATTAAAAATTAAAAATGCGCGCATTCTCCCTTGTCTCTCTTGTCTCCCTCTGCGCGTCACCGCGTCACCGCGTCCCCGCATCCAAAGACTCCTGACACATTTGAGAAACCGTGGAGAGCAATTCCGACTCGGTGTAAGGTTTGGTGAGGTAAGCACTCGCGCCGAGTTCTGTGGCAATTTGACGGTATTTCTCGCTGGTATGGGAAGTTAAAACCACGATCGGGCGATCGGAGAGTTCGGGATCGTGACGGCAGCGATCCAAGAATTCCAAACCGTTCATGCGGGGCATTTCCACGTCGCACAGCACCAATTCCACTTCGGGATGGCGTTGGAGTCGATCGAGGGCTTCGAGACCGTCTTGAGCTTCGAGAATCCGATACCCTTGTTTTTCTAGGGTCGATCGCAGGGAGTAGCGCAAGTTTTGCGAGTCGTCTACCACCAAAATCAAGCTCGATGGGGCGGCTAAGGCTGGCGCGATCGAAATGGGAGGGCGATCTCTGGGGGAATCGCTCGGGGTCGGTACGTCAATTTTATTGGGCTTGAGAGATTGTTGGAGCATCGCCACGCCGTCGATGGCTAAGGTCAAGCTACCGTCGCTGAGAATGCTGCAACCGTAGACGTAATTCGGAGGGGCGATTGCCGCCCCGAGAGGTCGAATCACCAGTTCTTGTTCCCCGAGGATTTGGTCTACTTCCAAACCCATGCGCTGTCGGTCTCGGCGCAGCAACAATACCGGGGCGGCGACATCTCGCGTCAGAAACAAATCGGTCTTGTGGGGATCGACGACGGGTTCGGCGACTGAAGAGGTGTAGTGCATCAAATCGGCAAGCTGGCGCACGGGAACCATCAATTTGCGATCGCCACTTTCGAGGTGCAAAACTCGTTGATTTTCAAACACGGTAATCCGATCGCTTTGGGGCAGGAGAATTTTTTCGATGGCATCGAGGAGCAGCGCGTAAATCGAACCTCCCGCTTGCACCACCATCAATTTGGAAATTGTCAAGGTCAAGGGAATCTGCATGGCAAAGGTGGTTCCTTGCTGGGGTTTGGACTGGACGGCAATTTCGCCGTTGAGGTTGTGGAGTTGGGAGCGCACCACATCCAAACCGATTCCCCGTCCGGAAATTTCACTGACGGTTTGGGCGGTGGAAAATCCCGGCTCGAAAATCACTTCGAGCAAATCTTCAATTCTGAGGCGGTTGGCTTCCTTCGGGGTGAGAAACTTCCCTTCAACGGCTCTGCGGCGAATCCATTCGATATTCAATCCCCGACCGTCATCGCAGACTTCGATGATGGTATAAGTGCCGCGCTCGTAAGCTCGAATTTCGATGGTTCCGGTTTCCGGCTTTCCCTGTTGGCGGCGTTCGTCGATGGGTTCGATGCCGTGGTCGAAGGCGTTGCGAATTAAGTGCAAGAGGGGATCGTAGAGTTTGTTGGCAATCTCGCGATCGACTAACAGGTCAGCTCCCAAGAGCTTCAAGCGCACGGATTTTTTCTGAACCCTCGAGAGCTGCTCGACCATCATCGAAAAGCGATCGAGAATCTCTCCAATCGGCAGCATCCGCACGCCGACGAGATCGTCTTGCATCACCGACAGCAGGTGTTTTTGCTTTTGGGTGACGCGACCGGATTCTTTGAGGAGAAAGTCGAAGGTTTCGGCGATCGTTTCGAGTTGGGCGGTTTCGGTAGCGGCCGCGTGTAAGATCGCCTGAAATTCGGTGTAGTCTTCAATCTCGAGGAAGTCGAAATCTCCCAAAGCGCTTCCCCGAGCAAAAAAACGCTCGAAGGCAGAACTGTGGGCGATCGATTTGCGATCGAGCGCTCCTCGAACTCGTTCGGACCAATTGAGAAGTTGCTCGATGGTTTCTTGGTGGCGTTTGAGCTGGGAACTCATCGATTGGGTGGCGCGTTTGAGTTTGGTCTCGTCGAGGGCCTGTCGATTTTGACCGATGAGCAGTTCCCCGAGGCCGTGGTTGAGGCGATCGATTCCCCTCAAGTCTACGCTGACGAAATGGCGGGGGCGATCGCCCGATCGCTTGGTCGTTTCCCTGGGCGGGGGGTCGGGAGTTTTCGGGGAATCTCGGCGCGCGTCGGAACGGATGGTTATCGCGGGTGGGGAGTCTTTGGATTGGGGTTGGTGACCTTTTGCGTCGCTTTCTAACACGGCGACTCGATCGGGATGGATCGTCGTCACCGATTCGGTCTCCTCTGGAAGGGTCGTTTCTGTGGTGTCTTCGGCTTCGAGTTCGGAGGTTCCCCAAATTTCTTCAAGGAGGGATTCGACCGAGTCTTCGGCTTCAGCGTTGAGTTTATTAAGTTTTTGCAGGTGGGGCCCATCGAGCCAGTTTTTTTCCGATACCGTGACCGGTGGGTGTTTTTTATAAGCATTGCCGATCCGCTTCATTTGCTTGCGCAGCAGGGCGATCGGCGGAATATTTTGATATTGGGCGGCGTTATAAATTTTGGAGGCGTAATGGAATTTGGTAACGGCGAGCGCCGCAGAAAACAGACTCCACTGGCGGTACAGGCAGAGACTGGGCCGATCTCCGTCTATGGTGAGAAATTCCGAAAAACGATAGACCCAATTTTTGATGTAGCGCAGGGTTTGGGAGGTGATTTGGGGATTTTTTAGCTCTTCGAGTTCGAGTTTGGGAACGGCCACTTCCAGGCCGAACTTCTCTGGGGGAATTTGTCGATCGTACTCGAACCAGCGGGCGATCGCTGGCATCACCCGCAAGAAAAAGCGGCGAACTTCAGGTTTGGCGGGTTGGTTGCTGTAGCGATCGCTCGCCAGAAATTCCTCGAATTCTTTGAGTTCTCGTGCTAATGTCGTGTCCTCGGCTTCAGCAACCTCTGGTGGGGCGACCTTGGCTCCGCTCAGTTGGACTAAAGCCGCTGACGGTTTGCCTCCGGAGGTGCGATCGCCCTCGAGCACTTGCTGTTGTCCGCGCGCGAGGTCTGCTAGCGCCACTGGGGCAATTTCCAGCGCGCGATCGGGAGCAGCGGTAAACGCCGAAAGGACTGCTTCGGCGATCTCCCCCCATCCCGGTAAACTTAAAGATTGCGCCAACCCGATAAACACCTCAGCTTGGGCTTTGAACTGGGTGACAATTTGCTGGGGGTTCTTCTTTTTAACGACTCGCCGCAGTTCGTCGAGGCGCTGTTGCACTCCCATCTCGAAAATCGACTGGGCGATGTCGAATCCCAACTCTGCCGAAGAGGGAATATAGTCTTGCTGACCGAAGTCGTCCCCGAGCTTTTCTTGCAACCCGGAAAAAATAACGGCCGCCCGATCCAATATTTCCGTTTCGTCGATTTCAGTTCCCGACATTTGCGCCATCAACGGCAGGCGAAGGCATTCATATCCGCCAAAGAGCAACTCTTCGAGTTCGGGATCGATGGCGATGCGATCGTTATAGAGGGCTTTAAAGGCATCTTCGAGAGTGTGAGCCACTTTTTTCATCGTGTCGCGACCGACGTTGGCCGCCGCCCCTTTGAGGGTGTGGGTCGCTCGCATCAGCTCGTGAATATTTTGCAGCCGATTGCCTTGATGCAGCCCGAGTAACCCTTGCTCGATGGTGTGCAAGAGTTCTTGGGCTTCGCTCAAAAAATAGTCGTAGCTTCGATCTCGATCGTCTGGTGCCATTATTCCCGATCTACTTTGAATCGTTCCGCACTCACTTGCAGTTCTCGAGCCGCATTCAGGGCTTCTTTGAAGGAGGCGGAAATCTCCATCGAGCTATCGGAGGTCGTCCGAGAGATCGCCGCGAGTTCCCGCATCAACTCGGTCACCGACTGGGCTTGTTCCGTTTGTTGGTGCGTTGCCTGGGTGATACCCTGAACCAACTCGCTAATGGTTCCGGTGGCTTCGACCATATCGTTGAGGGTTTGCCAGGTTTCGCCCATTAAGTTAGTACCGGCGGCCACCCGCTGGTTGGCAACCTCCATGGCTCCTTTCACCGCACGGGTTTCCATTTGAATTTCCTGCACGAGTTTCTCGATTTCGGTGGTGGCATCGGAGGATTGTTGGGCGAGCGATCGCACTTCGTCGGCAACCACGGCAAAGCCCCGTCCGTATTCCCCAGCGCGGGTGGCTTCGATGGAGGCATTCATCGCCAGCAGTCGCGTTTGGGTGGCAAAGTTATTAATCAAACTCACCACCTTGGCGATACTTTCGGAAGACTTATTCAATCGCTTGATCCGCTTGGCGGCTTCGCCGACGGTTTTGCGGATCGCCATGATGCCCTCGACGGTACGATTCATCGCCTTGTCTCCGGCATCGAGGGTCTGGTTGGCGCGATCGATCGCCGATTCGACTTCATGGGCGTTGGTGGCCGTCGATTGGTTGAAGTTAAGCATTTCCTGAATTTGGTTCAGGGCGCGATCGATTTCCACCGCTTGGGTTTGGGCGGCCCCGGCGAGTTGCATCAAGGAGCTATCGCTACTGTCGGAGGTCTCTACCACTTTCCCGGCCGAGCTTTGCACTTGGATGACGATCTTGCGCAAACTTTGGATCGTGTTGTTGTACATGTCGGCTAAGGTGCCGATTTCGTCTTCGGTAATCGGCGCGCGCACGGTTAAGTCGCCGTCGAGAGCCGGACGCACGGCCATTAGCAATTGCACCGCTCGCTGTTGCAGGGTGGCTTGGGCGGCTTTGGCCCGTTCTGCGGCTTGGGTGAGTTGCTCGGATTGGGTTTTGAGTTGTTGGAGGTACTCGGCTTGTTGCAGGGCAACGGTAAACTGAGCGGCGATTTGTTGGATGAATTCGATTTCCGATTCTTGCCAATGTCTGGGGCCGCGACACTGATGCACGCACAACAAGCCCCAGAGTTCGGTACCTTTGAGCAGGGGGACGATTAAATTGGCGCGTACGTCGAAATCCGAGAGGACTTTGATGTGGCATTCGCTCAACCCGGCATCGTAAATGTCGGCCACCGCTTGAATGCGACCTTCGACATATTTATCGGCAAATTGTTCTCCGAAGCAATGGTCGTGGATTTTGGCGGCGACGGCACTGGGATAGCCTGCTGCTACGTCTTCGGCGACAAATTCTCCATCGTCGTAGCCCGCATCTGGGTAGAATTGGAAAACGCCCACCCGATCGGCTTCGATCGAGCGCCGCACTTCTCGCACGGTGACGCTAAACAGGTTGTCGAGATCGAGGGATTGGCGAATCCGATCGATAATCGCAAAGATGGTGCGATCGCGTTCGGCTTTGGCTTGCAGTTGCTCGGACTTGGCTTGCAGTTGCTCGACATACTCTACCTGTTGTAAGGCAGAAGTGAGCTGGGCGGCAATTTGCTTGACGATCTCGATTTCTTCGGAGTGCCAATGTCTCGGACCGCTGCACTGGTGAACGCACAACAGTCCCCAGAGGTTTTTGCCTTTGAGCATCGGCACGATTAAATTGGCGCGCACGTTGAAATCCGAGAGGACTTTGATATGGCAGTCGCTCAGCTCGGCATCGTAGATATCGGCAACGGCTTGAATGCGACCTTCAACATATTTATCGGCGAATTGTTCCCCGAAGCAATGGTCGTGAATTTTGGCGGCAACGGCGGATGGATAGCTACTGGCCACATCTTCGGCGACGAATTCTCCGTCGTCGTAACCCGAGTCGGGATAAAATTGGAAAACTCCGACCCGATCGGCCCCGAGCAACCGACGCAACTCTCGCGAGACGCTCTCGAAGGCGATCTGAATATCGGAGGTTTTGAGAATGCGCTCGACGATGGCGCTGACGGCGCGATCGCGCTCGGCGACTTCTGCCACCTTATCGGATTGTTGCCGCACCCGATCGAGGGCTTCGGCTTGTTGGAGGGCAACGGAAAACTGCTCGGCGATCCGCCTGGCGAATTCAATTTCCTCGGGTTGCCACTGGCGGGGGCGACTGCATTGATGGACGGCAAGCATTCCCCAGAGCTGACCGTTTTTAATCAGGGGAACGATCAGATTGGCGCGGATGTCAAATCGTTCGAGGAGTTCGAGGTGGCAGTTAGTGAGTTCGGCTTCGCGCACGTCGTCAATCACTTGAATCCGACCTTGGGTGTAGTCAGCCACGTAGTCGTCGGCAAAGCAGGTATCGTGCATTTTCATGCCCACCACCGAGGGGTAGCCGGCTCCGCTATCGTCGGCGATGTACTCGCCATCTTGATATCCAGAGCTGATATCGAAACGGTACACCCCCACCCGATCGGCATTGAGGGCTCGTCGCACTTCCCGCACGGTGGAGCGAAAAATCGTATCGAGATCGAGGGATTGCCGGATGCGCTCGATAATTTTGGCGATGGTGCGATCGGTCTGGGCTTTTTGTTGGAGTCGATCGTTGAAGTCGTAGCTTTGGAGTTTGATGCTCAGGTGGGTGCTCGCTCTCTCGAGCAGAGCAATTTCTGTTTCTTGCCACTGGCGGGGTTGGCGGCACTGGTGAATGCAGATCGCCCCCCAAAGACGATCGCCCATCAAAATGGGGACGCTCAGGCTGGCGCGCACTTGGTATCGATCGAGGAGTTGGCGTTGGTAGGGAGTCGGGTTGCTCCCCTCGATCTCGTTGATGGCGATCGCATCTCGTTCGAGATACTCCTCGAGTCGATCGATACCGAGGAATAAAATCGGCAGGGTTTCGCCAAAAGTGGGAGTCCATCCCCGCCCCAAAGATTCGGCGATCGAAACAGCGTCGGGAACGGCTCGAGTCCCCCATTCTCCCGACTCGAGTAGCGAGGAAGTCTTCGCGGGGGTACCGAAGCGGTAGATCGACACCCGGTCGGCTTGGAGGGTGAGGCGAAGCTGGGTGGCGGTGAGGTTGAGTAAGTCTTCTTCGGTGCTGGCTCGATTGAGATCGGTAACGATATCTCTCCAGTTTTGACGCAGGGCGCGCAGTCGATCGGAAATCGATGGGCTTTCGGGTTCGCTGCTTCTGGAATTGAAGGCTTGCTGTACGCTCAGGCTGTATTTTTCGACGACTAAGCCAAATTTTTGGATGCGCAGGAGTTGTTCGGGGATTTTACCTCGATCGGCGAGCGCTTGGCTTTCGAGTTCTCTTTTGAGCTGGGTGAACGCATCGAGAAATTCGCCAATATTGGGTTTGTCGGGCAGCGATATTCCTTCGCTTCCGTTGCGGCTTGGGGTGAGTTCCCCCGCGCTGGCACGATCGAAGCTTGAGCTGGATGTGGGATACAAGCTTGTCATATATCGTTGACCTCTTCAACTTGGAAAGCTAGAGCGGGCGATGGGTTCGGTTGTGCGTCGGATTGTGGGGAGTTACGAAACCACGCTTCGCCATTGGGGGACACTGAAGATTGACGGCACGTCCAAAACAATTGAAACTTCGTTCTCCTCTTCAATGAAAAATCCTTGCACGAACGGCAATATCTGAGGGGAAAACAATTGAGAGTCCCGAGCGTGCATTTGGGATAAATCGTATTGCTCGATGTCCATTACTTGGGACATTACCATGCCGATTGTCTTTTCTTCAAATTGGAGCACGACGACCATCGCGCGTTCTCGACCTCCGCGCGCGGACGACAGGGGAGGAAATCCCAGCAGATGGCTCAAATCTACCAACCACAACATCTCGCCACGCCAGTTGTGGATGCCCAACACGTAACTGGGCATTTGAGGAACGGGCAAAATGTTCGGCAGCTCTAAGGTGGTAATTTCAACAATGCGATCGACACCAATTAACGTGGTGTCTTGACTTCCCAATTGCAGTTGGAGGAACTTTGCACGACGATCGCGCGAGTCGATCGAAGTTTCGGAGGCAGCGGGGTGGGAACGAACGAGCCGATCGCTCGTTCCTTGGATTGATAAACCAGACATCTGTATTTTGGCTAGACCCTCATGAGACGCTGTACGGTCTGTAAAAATTCGGAGCGATCGACGGGTTTGGGAATATAGGCGTTAGCTCCAAGCATATCTCCCCACATTTTATCGACCTCTGTGTTTTTGGTCGAGCAGATCACCACGGGAATTTTACTGGTTTGGGGGTTGGTTTTGAGTTCGCGACATAGCTCGAACCCGCTCTGACCGGGTAAAATTACGTCGAGAACGATGAGGTCTGGCGTGTGATGGGTCAGCTTGACTAAGGCTTCTTCACTGCTGCCGACGTTAATCGCGGATAGTCCGGCTTGCTGGAGGTAGTGGTTGATTCTTTCGCGATCGGTAAGGCCATCTTCAACGACTAATACAGTATTCATCGTATAAAATCCGCAAATAAGTAAGGACGATCTCAATCGGGGAGAGTTCGATCGCTATGGATAAGTTTTATTTGATTCGATTTAATTCGATCGAATTTAAAGCTTTATCTATGTCTAGTTTAGCAAAGTATCATTTGAAGTTCCACGGTTTTTAATTGTGGGGATTTCTTTGGGTATACTCCCCTAACAGACCCAATAACTTGGGTCTATTTTTCTATTGCGATGGCGGTTTTTCGATCGCTCTTGGCCGACAATGCACTTCATTGAGCTTTCTGGCTCGTTCGAGTTGGCGATCGCTTAACTTTGTTCCTCCCGCACCGAGACGTACTTCTTCACAGCACGCAAAATTTTCTTGGGTTCGATCGGTTTAGAGAGAAATGCCGAAGCTTTGACGACTTTCGCTCGCATTCGATCGAGCATTCCATCGTTGTTGGTCAAAATAACGATCGGCATTTTATCGAAATCGGTGATGCGACGAAGTTGAGTGCAAACTTCGTAACCGTTAGCAACGGGCATGACTAAATCTAGAAATAGTAAATCGGGTTTTTTCTCGAGCAGGATGGGAATCGCTTGTACCGAGTCGGTAAGCGCGATCGCTCGATATCCAGCCTGAGTTAATATCTGCTCGATGCGCCGGCAATTTTGAGGGCTGTCGTCCACACAGGCAATCAACGGTCGGCGATCGGAGGAGGGTTGAATCTTAGACTCGGTGGTTGGCTGTTGGGGTGTCGGTATCGCCGGACGCGGTATGTCCGGAACGTCGGCAAGTTCGAGCCATTTTTTTTGCAGGTACGGCATCAGAGATTGCAAGACTCGATTGGGCGATTGTTTCGTCATCAATGCTAGTTCTCGCAAGGTATAAGTTCCGTTGAGTCTTTGGGAAAGATTTTGGTAAATCCGACTCGATACCCGCTTTTGCAAGGCTTGTCGATCGACTAAAACGGGAGCTAAGTTGGGAGATAGATGTGCTAGTCCCTCTTGTTTCCAAGTCTTCCAGGCTTGCTGAGATTGCTTGTAGATAGATTTGAGATCGATCGCGGTTGGAGGCATCTTCAACATTTGCAATACGTTCTGTTCGCGATCGGTATAAGTTAACTCTCCTCTATCTTCTTCTTGCAACAGATCGAAGAGTACCTCTTGAATCATTTCATGGGTTATATTCGATGAGGCATCTTTATCGATTAGAGCGCGTTTTTCCAATACCCACAGTACGTGATAGCACCAACATTGAATTCGATCGGAATCGCGAATGGTTAATCGCTCGAAAGTAATCGTCGGACAGTTTTTTTCTAAGTGTCTTCGCAGTTGCCGAACGGAGTGAACTGCATCGATCGCCCAAGCCAAACGACCCACACAAAAATACAGGTCCCATCGACGACCTTTGTCGGATCGAACTTCCAACCGACCTGTAAATTTATGCTGACTCCGCACCACAAGTTTATGCGCTAGAGAATTGAGTTTAGGTGTGACTTTAAGTTGTGTCGTCATCGCAAGCACAAAAATAGGAGGTGTAAACAGTCTTTGAACTCTAAGAATTGCCCCTAGATTCCAGGTTAACATTAATTAACTCAGAGTCGCAAATCTTTATATTTAATAAAATCAACGAAGTTTTTGGAAACTATTTTTATTGGTTTTATTTACAGTTCTCATAATAATTTAAATAATAAAATACACCTATCATGACAGGTATTTTATTGTCATATAGATTAGAATAGTTTAAATTATTTTCAGGCTATTAATATTACGGTTAAAATCTACGATTAGTCTGTTATTTTTTACATCTCTAAGTGCTGACAAATTAACCTTAACTTTGAAAAAATAACCTAAAATCATAGTATTTTGAGTAAATTCAGAAATTGTATGAGTTCTTCCCAAGCAAAACTGAGATATTGTAGCGTTTTGTTTTCTTTAAAGGAATTTTTTTGTTTTGAACGCTGCTACTTATATTTATTACATTTTTAGATATCGAGCACTTGGTTGAAAATGAAACGTATATTTAATCTATTTTTGAGTTTGTCTGTTAATATCTAAAAAAATATGTCAATCGAATTTTATGAAAATCGTAATATTTGCCAATCAAATCACTTTTGCTCTCTCGAGTTTAAAATGCTAAATTAAACCTTTAATTTTTTCTTCAGTACTGACTAGTTTTTTCTGCCTACGATCGCAGTTTTTCAGCGATCGATAATTTCCCATAACTCTGTACGCACAGCGCCTCCACAATCGCTCCGATCTCACGACTCTTGCCATCAACATTGAAATGATTGACAAACCGCCATTCACTTCAACCGATCGAGTCTCAAGTTTTATAGATCCACATTGCCATAACTCTAAGATAAGAAATATTAACTCAGTTACGGCAAAGCTCTTGTAAATCTTGTGAAAATCTTTTGTAGGGGTTGCGCAACATAAAGATAACTATCCTCACAGATTCCCAAGATCGCTAGAACTCGACAAATCGATCGGTTGCCTCGATTAACGCACTGGTAATTCCCGGTTCGCTAATCGAATGTCCGGCATCGGGTACGAGAACCAACTCCGACTCGGGCCAGGCGCGGTGCAACTCCCAGGCACTCACCGCCGGACAGACGACATCGTAGCGTCCCTGGACGATAACTGCCGGAATGTTGCGAATGCGATCGACATTGGCCAGTATTTGGTCTTCGCGATCGAAAAAGCCTCGATTGACAAAGTAGTGGCATTCAATTCGGGCAAAGGCTTCGGCAAATCGATCGCGTCCGAACTTCTGCGCGGCATTGGGATCGGGCAATAACTTACTCGTTCTCCCCTCCCAAATCGCCCAGGCGCGGGCAGCCTCGGTGCGGACTGCTGCATCGTCGCTGGTGAGGCGCTTGTAGTAGGCTGAAATTAAATCCCCCCGTTCTGCTTCCGGGATCGGCTTGAGGTAGTCCTCCCAGGCATCGGGGAAAATGTAGCTGGTTCCTTCTTGGTAAAACCAGCGCACCTCTTTCTGGCGCAACATGAAAATTCCCCGCAACACCAACCCCTTGCAACGATCGGGATGGGTTTGGGCGTAGGTTAGCGATAGGGTACTGCCCCAACTGCCGCCGAACACCACCCACTTCTCGATTCCCAGGTGTTCCCGCAACTTCTCGATATCGGCAACTAAATCCCAGGTGGTATTCTCCCGCAACTCGGCATGGGGCGTACTCCGGCCGCAACCACGCTGATCGAACAAGACGACGCGCCATTTCTCGGGGTCGAAAAACTGACGGTAGGTGGGGATGCTGCCGCCACCGGGACCGCCGTGGAGAAACACCACCGGCTTACCCTCGGGATTCCCCACCTCTTCGTAATAAATGGTATGCAAATCCGAAACTTGCAGGGTTCCCGTGCGGTAGGGTTCGATACTGGGGTAGAGTTTTCGCATGAGGAACGATCGCGCCTTTTGCCGTACAATTCTCAAATCTAATGCTCAAACTGTAGTCGCGATCGCACCCCCTATGCAAGTTGATTGGCAAACGGCAAAAACCTACGCAGATATCCTCTACCAGAAAACCGACGGCATCGCGAAAATCACCATTAACCGTCCCCACAAGCGCAACGCCTTCCGACCGCAAACGGTGTTTGAACTCTACGATGCCTTTGCCGATGCCCGCGAAGATACCCGCATCGGGGTGGTTCTCTTCACCGGGGCGGGTCCCCATACCGATGGTAAGTATGCCTTTTGTTCTGGCGGCGACCAAAGCGTTCGGGGGAAAGCGGGTTACGTAGACGATGCGGGCGTACCCCGTTTGAACGTGTTGGATTTGCAGCGTTTGATTCGATCGATGCCCAAGGTGGTAATTGCCTTGGTGGCGGGATATGCCATTGGTGGGGGACATGTCTTGCATCTGGTGTGTGACCTGACGATTGCCGCCGAGAATGCGATTTTCGGGCAAACCGGACCGAAGGTGGGTAGCTTCGACGGGGGGTTCGGTGCGAGTTACCTCGCCCGTGTCGTCGGTCAGAAAAAGGCGCGGGAGATTTGGTTTCTCTGCCGTCAGTACAGCGCCGCGCAAGCCCAGGAGATGGGGTTGGTGAACTGCGTGGTTCCGGTGGAACAGTTGGAAGCCGAAGGTCTGCAATGGGCCCGAGAGATTTTGCAAAAAAGCCCGATCGCCATTCGCTGTCTCAAAGCGGCATTCAACGCCGATTGCGACGGACAGGCGGGGCTGCAAGAACTCGCGGGTAACGCCACGTTACTCTATTACATGACCGAGGAGGGGGCAGAAGGAAAACAGGCCTTTTTGGAGAAACGCCCCCCGGATTTTCGCCAGTACCCGTGGTTGCCTTAAAGCGATCGAAAATCCGAGAAATCGCCAAGGTCTACCCTTAGATAGATACAGTCGGCTGCGATTGAAAATAAACTGAAACTTGTTAAAAATTGACGAGAATATTTGCCGATCGTTTTTTGATTGTCAAAAAGTTCGATCGAAACAACTCTCTATTTTTTTACCCTAGTATCCAGCCTTGACTATAATCGTAAACATTCAGCCATCAGCAGTTGGCGGTTGGCTTGCTTTAAGCTAAGTCTTTAAGCTAAAAAATTTTAATGGGTTCATCTACAACCGCAAAGAAATTCCTTTCGTCGAGAAAACTCCTTTTTCATAAACATTAACGGTGTTTTCTTAAAATAACGATTGTGAGATACTGCGTGCTGAATGTTTACTTTACTTTTGCTTTTTTGTATGGCTCTAAAATAGTAGAGAAAACCTAGAAATCGATCTTTATATTTTTGTTGCGTATTTTCTCGATCGAACTATAACTTTGGCATAATTTTATTTAGACCCACTCAACAGATTAACGATGCCGATCGAAGAATTGCTAAAGAGAACGAAAATTTAGATCGAATCAATTTCTTAACCGCTAATTTTTTAAGATTTTTAACAAATTTTTGTTCTGAAAGTTTTGAGCACGATATATTCTCGAACCAGATACATCGATCGGCTAAAAATTCATCAGTCGCGACCCGATTCGATCTCCCGATTCCTAAATTGACCCACCACAACTCGATCCCATGGAAGAACGCAAAAATCTGACAACCAGAGATGGTTTTCCCATCGCCGACAACCAAAATTCCCTCACCGCAGGGGAAAGAGGCCCGGTCGTCATTCACGACTTTCACCTTCAAGAAAAACTCGCCCACTTCAATCGCGAACGGATTCCCGAACGGGTGGTTCATGCTAAAGGGGCGGGGGCGTTCGGCACCTTTACCGTTACCAACGATATCACCCAATATACTAAGGCCAACCTCTTTGGAGAAGTGGGCAAGCAAACCCCAGTTTTAGCCCGTTTTTCCACCGTCGGCGGCGAAAAAGGATCGGCCGATACCGAACGCGATCCTCGTGGCTTTGCGGTGAAGTTTTATACCGAAGAAGGGAACTGGGATATGGTGGGGAATAATACCCCCGTCTTTTTCATTCGCGACCCGCTCAAATTTCCCGATTTCATCCACACCCAAAAACGCTGTCCGGCAAATAACCTCAAAGACCCGTTCATGCGGTGGGATTATTGGTCGCAATCGCCCGAAGCCTTACATCAAGTCACGATTTTGTACAGCGATCGGGGGATTCCCAAAAGTCACCGCCACATGAACGGTTACGGCAGCCACACCTTTAGTTTCATCAATGCCGAAAACCAGCGGGTTTGGGTGAAATTCCACTTCAAAACCCAGCAGGGAATTGAAAACTTTACCGAGGAAGAAGCCGCCGAAATTAAGGCAAAAGACCCCGATTTTACCACCCAAGATTTGTGGGATTCGATCGATCGCGGCGACTATCCCAAATGGAAGTTTTCCATTCAAGTGATGACCGAAGAACAAGCCGAACGTCATCCCGACAATCCCTTCGATTTAACCAAAGTTTGGAAACACGACGACTATCCTTTAATTGAGGTCGGAATTCTCGAACTCAATCGCAATCCCGACAACTATTTCGCCCAAATCGAACAGGCGGCATTTTCCCCCAGCGCGATCGTGCCGGGAATCGGGTTTTCCCCAGATAAAACTTTACTTGCCCGCGTCATGACCTACGCCGACGCACACCGCTACCGGTTGGGAACCAACTACCAGCAACTTCCGGTGAACTTGCCTCAATGTCCCTTTGCCAACTACCAGCGAGATGGGGCGATGGCTTACGGCGACAACGGCGGCGGGACGGCGAACTACGAACCCAACAGCGACCCCACCGCCCCCAAACCAAATATCGACTACCAAGAACCGCCCTTACCTTTAGGAGATGTGGCGGTCGATCGCTACGACCACCGCCGAGGCAACGACGACTATTCTCAAGCGGGGGATTTGTATCGGTTGATACCCGAAGATGCCAAACAGCGATTGGTGGATAATATCGTCGGTAGCTTGGGAGAGGTTCCCCAAGAAATTCAGGAAAAGCAACTGTGTCAGTTTTTCCAAGCCGATCGCGATTACGGCAGTCGCGTTGCCAAAGGGTTGGGAATTGAAATCGACCCGGCGAAGCTATCGATGCCTAAGTAATGCGGAAATCGAACTTTATACAGCAATTTTCGTTTAGGTTGACCTCCGCAGGGTGAGGGCGGGTTTTGAAACGATATCCCAGTGAGGGCAACATTTTCGGCTAAACCCGCCCCGACAATTGTCTGGGTTCTATCTTTGTAAAAACCGCGATCGGGTATCGGGTGCGTAAAATGCGATTTAAAAACAAAACTGTCGTCATTACTGGAGGCGGTAGCGGCATGGGGTTGGCTTGTGCAGAGGCTTTTTTAGCCGAAGGGGCAAACGTTGCCATTTGCGGGCGAACCCAGGAAAAACTCGATCGGGCCGCTAATACCTTGGAGGCAGACGATCGCATCTTCACGGCGGCGGTGGATGTTTCCCAAATTAGCGATCTCGATCGGTTTTATCAACAAACGAGCGATCGCTTCGGCAAAATTGATGTGGTGTTTGCCAATGCCGGGATCGGGATTCCCACGGGGGTCGGCGATGTAGACGAGGAGACCTTCGATAAAATCGTCAGCGTCAATTTTAAAGGAGTGTTCTTCACCGTTCAGCAGGCACTACCGTATCTAAAAGACGGAAGTGCGATCGTTCTCAACGCCTCCCTAACCCAACATCAAGGTCTGACGAATTTGACCGTGTATGGCGCTACCAAAGCCGCCGTTTCCCAGTTAGCCCGATCGTTCGCCAGTTCTTTGCTACCGCGCAACATTCGCGTCAATGCAGTCAGTCCCGGTGTCATCGATACCGACATGACACAGAATATGGACGAGAACATCCTCGAAGCCCTCAATAACGAAATCCCCATGCAGCGGTTGGGACGACCCGCGGAAATTGCCAAGGCAGTTCTGTTTCTAGCCAGCGACGATGCTTCTTACATTACCGGAGAAGATTTACTCGTCGATGGCGGTCGCATTCGTCTGGGGCTTTGGCAGGGGGCGTAAGATATTTGCAGTGTCATCGAACGTTCGCATCAGGAAAAACACATGAAAATTGGTATTATTGGTTCGGGAAACATCGGGGGTACGCTGGGGCAGCACTGGGCTAAAGTCGGACACGAGGTTACTTTTAGCTCTCGCAACCCAGACTCTCTGAGATCGATGGCCGAGTCCGTCGGGGCCCAGGTGGGTACGGTGGAAGAAACAGCAGCTTTTGGCGAAGTTATTTTACTGGCGATTCCCTTTGGTAAAATCCCCGAAGTCGCGCAACAGATAGGCCCCTTAGACGGCAAGATTTCGATCGATGCCGGGAATCCTTATCCTCACCGGGATGGGGAGATGGCCCAGCAAGTCATTGACGACCCGGAAGAAACGGCAACGGGATATGTCGCCAAACAGTTTCCCGGCGCAAAAACCATCAAAGCGTTCAACTCCATCTATTTCAAAGTTCTCGAAGAAAAAGCCTTTCGGTCTGGGGACGATCGCATTGCCGTTCAAGTTTGCGGGGATGACGTTGAGGCCAAACAAACGGTCATGCAACTGATTGCAGAAATCGGCTTCGCCCCCCAAGATTTAGGAGATCTGAGTCAGGGTGTTCTTTTTGAACCCGATGCACCCCTATACAACCAAAACCTGGAAATCGGCGAAGCAGAAGCCCGATTGAGTCAAATTCAGTCGCAACCAAAATAACCGCCAAAATAACCGCAGTCTCGGGACTAGTGCAGTGCGGCAGAAATAACTGACCAGTCTTTAACCCGTAAAAGCTATGTGTACTGGACATTTTGCATTTTTAATTTTGCGAAAAGTGAGCGGTGTCGGTTTCCGTCCCGTTCAACTTTTCAAGACGCATTTTTAATGACCCGTAGCCGCACTATTCCCGATGCCACTGCGTCACTCCACCGGGTTTGTCAATTAGGGTAATGCCTTGGGCTTTGAGTTCGTCGCGGATGCGATCGCCCTCGGCGTAATTTTTCGCTTTGCGGGCCGCTTGGCGATCGGCAATGCGGGCTTCGATGTCTGCATCGCTAAGTCCTCCTTCGGTCTTCTGAGTTGCCTCGGATTTCGCCTCCAAACCCAACACCCGTGCCAACTCTACCAAAACCTCCCATTGCTGCCGCAGAATGGCCGGGTCGGTATCGGTTTTGCCTTCGTGGACGAAGACGTTTCCCTCGCGTTGTAACTCCTTGGCGAGTTTAAAGACCACCGCCAAACCTCCCGGAGAGCAGACATCTTCATCCATCGCCCCCTGGAACTGCGATCGATACTCGGCTTTCAGATCGTCGTTCTCTTGTGAGTCTTCCCATCCCAACTTCTGCCCAAAGCGATCGCCAAATTGCAATCCCTCCCGCAGGGTATTCCAGCTATTTTGCGCCCCATCGATCGCCTCGGGGGTAAAGTCGAGGGGTTTGCGGTATTGGGCTTGAAGGATAAACAGTCGCAACGCCATGGGATCGACAGTTTTCGGATACATCGCCCATTTGCCATCGAGTAAGTCCCGAATCGTGGTGAAATTTCCTAAAGATTTGGACATTTTCTCCCCGTTCACCTTCACCATGCCGTTGTGCAGCCAGTAATTCGCCAGGGATTTGCCCGTCGCCGCTTCCGATTGGGCAATTTCGTTTTCGTGGTGGGGAAAGATTAAATCTGCGCCGCCACAGTGAATGTCGATGGTTTCTCCGAGGCGATCGCGCACCATCGCCGAACATTCGATATGCCATCCCGGACGACCGCAACCCCAGGGCGACTCCCACGCCGGTTCGCCGGGTTTCGCCCCTTTCCAGAGGGCAAAATCGAAGGGGTCTTCTTTTTTCGCAGCTTCCGGGTCTTCGGCTACCCGACCGCTACGTCCGGCTTCCATCTCTTCAAGCTTGCGGTTGGAGAGTTTGCCGTAGCCCTCGAACTTGCGGACGCGATAGTACACGTCGCCATCTGCCCCGTAGGCAAATCCTTTGGCTTCCAACTCCCGAATCAGCCGCTGGATGCCGTCGAGAGAGTGGGTGGCGCGGGGGTATTCGTCGGCTTCGAGGACGTTGAGGCGTTCCATATCCTCGAAATAGGCGGCGGTGAACTGCTCGGAAACCGCTTCCATCGAGGTTCCCCATTCGCGGGCGCGATTGAGGATTTTGTCGTCGATATCGGTAAAATTCTGGACGTAACGCACGTTATAGCCGCGCCAGAGGAGATAGCGCCGCACGACATCCCAGGCGACCGAAGACCGGGCGTGACCGACGTGGCAGTAGTCGTAGGTGGTGATACCGCAGCAGTACATGCGAACGTGCTGGGGTTCGATCGTCTTGAAGGGTTCTTCGCGTCGGGTGAGGCTATTGTAGAGGGTTAGAGTCATGGGGTGGGTTGGCAAAAACGATCGCACAGCTTATCTTATCAAGCATCGCGCTGGAATCTCTGGGGGGAACGATCGAGTGCGACGGGGAGAAATTCGATCGCGAGACCCAATTTTGTGAGAATAGCCTTGAGTTATTGAGAATGAGATGAATTTTGGCAACGGGTTTGCGTTGTTTCACCGATATGATATGATGAGTTTTACGGATTTTAGGGCGAAGCTATATCTATTTATCGTACTTTTATCAAAGTAATTGCCTCTCAAGACTTATTAATTCTCATACAAAATCGACAGGCAAATTCAACCAACCGCTCAGTTCATTGATTCTTGAACTGATTCCTTGTCTCCACATCCCGACACCACAAGGTCACTCCCGTTTTGTGCAAGCAAACCGCGTAACTGCGGGCATCGGTCACCGCATTCCAGCGCAGTAGGGGGCGATCGCGCTCTAGCTGACGGCTGAATGCTGACGGGGGAATGGTGAAAGGGTAAGCGGGTCTGCTGCTTGTCAAGGGTCGATCGCACATCCAAGGAAAAGCTCGAACTGACCTGACATATTTCCTCTATTTTTGGTAAAAAATACTATAATATTTTGGTAAGAACCACTATAATTGTCGGTTCGCATCCACTCAGTTTATCTTTAGGCAACACCCAACTGTGTTTACCACCGTACGACCTTTGCGGGAACGAACCGATTCCCTACCCGATGACTTATTTGAGGCGATCGCGGCACTCAAACAAGAGTTAAACGCCGTCGTTCTGGCTCATTACTATCAAGATCCCGATATTCAGGATATTGCCGACTATATTGGCGATTCCCTCGGACTTTCTCGCCAAGCTGCCGATACCGATGCCGAGGTGATCGTATTTGCCGGGGTTCACTTCATGGCAGAAACCGCCAAGATTCTCAACCCCGATAAGCTGGTGTTGCTGCCGGATTTAGATGCAGGTTGCTCCTTAGCCGATAGCTGCCCCCCCGAGGCGTTTGCGCGATTCAAAGCGGCGCATCCAGACCATATCGTGGTGTCTTACATCAATTGCTCGGCGGCAATCAAAGCCATGAGCGATATTATTTGCACCAGTTCCAATGCTGTCAGTATCGTTAACCAGATTCCGCCAGAACAGCCAATTATTTTTGCACCCGATCGCAATTTAGGGCGATATGTCATGGAACAGACAGGGCGCGATTTAGTCCTGTGGGAAGGAAGTTGCATCGTCCACGAAAACTTTTCGGAAAAGAAAATCGTGCAACTCGCCATCGAGCATCCCGAAGCGGAAATCATCGCCCATCCAGAATGCGAACCCTCCGTCTTGCGCCATGCCAACTACATCGGTTCGACTACCGCCCTGCTTAAATACGCCCAAACCAGTCCGCAACCGGGCTTTATCGTCGTCACCGAACCGGGAATCGTGCATCAAATGCAGAAGTGGATGCCCCAGAAGCAGTTTATCCCCGCACCGCCAATGAGTAGCTGTGCTTGCAACGAATGCCCTCACATGCGGCTCAATACATTAGAAAAATTGTATTTAGCCATGAAAAATCGATCGCCGGAAATTACGATGTCAGAGGAAGTTCGCACCGCATCACTCAAACCGATTCAACGGATGTTGGAGATGAGTTAACCTATATCGAAATCCCCGCAAGCCAATCAAATAATGACTTGCGGGGATTTTTAATAGCTAGCCCCAAACAAAGTTGTAGCTAGTTGAGTTGAATTTGTTAGGCTCGCTCGAGATTAGATTTTCCGAGCGAGAATGTTTGAGTGGGAGAGAAGTTTTAGCTTAGCTGACAGGTGCTTCTTCTGCTTCAGTTTCCCCAGCAATTGCATTTGCATTCACTTTAACTTTCACCGATCGATTTCGATCGATTTCTTCTTTGGGTAAAGTTAGCGTGAGAATACCGTTTGTATAGTCAGCTTCAACCCGATCGTTCTTGATGTTTGCGGGTAATTCTAGCGCCCGCTCGAACTTACCGTAGTACAGTTCCGATCGGAAGTAGCCTCGGTCTTGGTGTTTGTTCTCGTAGCGACGTTCGCCGCGTAGAGTGATGGTATTGCGCGAGGCACTAATATCTAAATCCTGGGGTTCGATTCCCGGAATTTCTGCTCGCAGAGTGAGATAGTTTTCGCTGTCGAATAGTTCGATTTTGGGTTGCCAAGTTGCATTCGACTCGCTATCCCACCCAGTCATATCATCGAACATTCTATCCATCTGACGGCGGATAGTTTCGATTTCCGTCCAGGGAGTCCAACGAACGATAGCCATAAAAGAATGACCTCCTTTTCTTATCTTCAAGTTGCTCGCAATTTTTATTTTTTTCTTGCGAACCACAGTTCTATCCTGCCAAAGATTCGATTTGAATACAGTGGGGAAAACCGAAAAATAATTTTCAGGTCAACCGAAAACCTGCAAATATCGGACTTGAATAATATGAAGAGAGACCCGTTCTTCGATCGCTCTGAGTCATATTCTCTGCATCACAAAGTAAGTATTCGCTCGTTTGTCAAGTCCCATATTTACTGCTCGATCGCAGACCAACACTCCACATCTCACACTATTCCCCATTCTCCGTTCCCCGTTCCCCTTGACAAGAAGCACACAAGCTTAACTTGTCACCCATGCAAAATAAGAGAGTTTGAGAGCACTAGAAACATAAGCACTCAGCTGTTACAGCACGTAGCTTTTTGACAACGAGCGAGGATTTTCCCAAACATGGCTCGAGACGGTGAGATTCTTCGAGCTTTCTCGTTGCGGCAATCGATGGCTGATAGCTGAATGCTTACAGAGAAACTTACCCAGCTAGAAGAGACTGAATGCTTATCGGAAGCTTCTACAACATTTGTCTCTAGTGCAGCGCGGCAGAAATAACTACCGAGCCTTCAACCCGTGAAAGCTATGTGTACTAGGCATTTTGCATTTTTAATTCCGCGTAGCGGCACTAGCTTCTAATGCTCCGATCGATCGTCTGCTTAGGCAACAGAAGGCAAAGTATGCTGCGCCAAAATAGCCTGATAGTATTGACGCAACTGTGCCGTTGCCGCCATCCAGCCCCAGCGTTCGGCCTCTTGACGGGCATTCTGACGTAGGGTTTCTCGGGTCTCTCCACCGGCTAGCAATCGTTGCGTCGCTTCAATTGCCCCATCGCTCGATTCGGGATCGAAGAGATAGCCGTTGACTCCATCTTCAACGATATCGGTAATTCCTCCCGTGCCAGCAGCGACTACCGGACACCCGGCAGCCATGGCTTCGAGTAAGACCAACCCGAGAGTTTCCGTGCGAGATGGGAACAAGAATGCATCGGCAGACGCAAAGGCCGAAGCGAGTTCGAGACCTTGTAGATAGCCGACGAAGTGAGTTGGAGTATCGGCGAAATGCTCCTCTAAAGCTTGACGGTGGGGGCCATCTCCAACCAAAGCCAGACGGGCGTTGGGAATCGCTTCGAGGACGGGTCGAATTTGTTCGATTTCCTTTTCTGGGGAGAGGCGACCGACGTAAAGTAATAGGGGGACTTCGGGATGACCCTGGCTGAGGCGCGATCGCATTTTTTGGCTGGCTAAATGCGGTTGGAACATCTCCGTATCCACGCCGCGCTGCCACAAGTCAGTCCGCTCGATCCCATGGTCGCTTAACTCTTTGACCATCGCCGTGGAAGTGCAGAGGTTGAGTTGGGCTTGATTGTGGATCGATCGCAGCAGACCCCACAGCACTTCTTCAAACATTCCCAACCCATAGTGTTGCAAGTATTGAGGCAGGTGAGTGTGATAAGAAGCGACTAACGGCAGTTTCAGAGCACTGGCGTAGTACAGTCCTCCCAAACCCAACATCGCCGGGTTGACAATATGAATTAAATCGGGTTGAAACTCTTCTAAAACTGGGCGTAAAGTGGGACGCGGTACCGCTAACTTCAGTTCCGGGTAAAGAGGCAGGGGAAAACCCGAAACACCATGTACTTTTGCTCCTTTATATTCAGTAATGCCGCCTTCTGGAGCAATCACTAAAACCCGATCGCCAGCCCGTTGTAACTGCTCTACAGTGTGGCGCAGGCGGGTGACGATACCATCAACTTTGGGCAAAAAGGTTTCTGTAAATAGAGCGATACGCATAGATGTTTTAGATGGAGAATTGATACGATCGATAAACGAAAGGGTGAGGTGAACGAACTTTCATGTCACAATATCATGTTTGGGACGAAAGAAATCAAAAATGGGTAACAGGCGATCGACCGCAGTCTATCCTTATCCTTCTCTTTACCCGGTCTTAATTCGCAAGTAGCAGTATTTAGCCTTTAGCCGTCAGCCAGAGTGCGATCGGCTACAGCTTTGGAATCAGATATTCGATCGACCCGAACACCCGCTAACTCAAGCATACGCGAGCGGAAAACGGGGATAGCTTTGAAGATACCTTTGTCTGTAACAACTTGGAATTGATGCGATAGATAGATTGTGAGAGCCAACGAGATTACAAGGGTTTGCTTTCTCCCAAATCTAAAAACATTCCCTTGTAAGTCTCCCCTGCTTCCCAAAGCTTTCTTCCAAAGCTTTCTTGCGTGGTGGGTTGCAAATGGGCGGCTGCGATAAAGGACTTCATAAAGCGGACGTAGAGCTATCGTGAGGGCACTGAGGCATCCTTGCCAAGTCATGCCACCGACGTTCGTTATTCTGTTTGAGCTGGGCTGGGTTGCGAACGCGGCTGCCTCATCTGCGATCGGACATCCGTTTTCCTTCCGTCATACAGTTCCATAACCCCTAATACAGATCGTATTTGGATATTGAAAACATAACAATAGAACAATTAACAAGCCTAAAAACCCATTGGGTTGAAGTGCGCGAATCCATCGAGTTTTGGTTTCCTAGATGTTTTCCGCTGCATACCGATGAAGTTATCTTTGAGGGAAAAAAATCGGTTAATTTCTCACACCACCAGTTTTGAGCGATCGGCTCTCCTGAGTACCTGACTCTCAAGTGAATTCAATCGCTAGCTAATGCTGACATTTAGCTCTTCAAGATATGAATGAAAGAGTTTCCTGAGTCGCTTGAGCGCTCGAAATCCCTTTTGTCTCAACGTCGCCGTATTAATCGGACACATCGAGTCAAAAGCTAACTTTTTTCCAATTTCTTGCCAGGATAGATCGCAGTCTCCATAGCGCAACTCTAAGATTTTTAAATCGTTCGGATCGAGTTGAGACAAAGCCCATTTGAGCGCGGTATAATTGAGACTATCAATACCAACATCTTCACGATTTAAGTTAAGTCGATCCGGAGAGGGAATTAACTCGACACAGCGAGCATAATCCTTGATTTTGCTGCGATCGCGAGCGCGTTCTCGAATGACATTCAAAGAGGTAATACGAATCCAGCCAAGCGGGTTATGAATGACCGTTCCCGAGCCAATGAGTTTGCGACCGCGCAAGTAAACTTCATTGAGAATCAGATGGGGATCGTCATTATATAAGTTAAACTGCCGCAGCCGTTGCCGAACGAAAGTGAAAATCGAGTACGCATCGGGGTTTTCGGGAGTCACGAGCGCTCGAAATGCTTCATCGAAGCGCTTTCGAGGGGTTAAATTCTTAGTTGACATTTAACAGATTCCAATAGAGGTCAGATGAACCATCGGGCCTGAAATGCTCGATTATTCTCATATTCATGTGATTGCTCCCCCGTAAATGTGACAGTCCGATCGCAGAAATTCCCAGGAACGCCATATTAGTTTTTCTTATATCACAGAACAACCCGTCACATTCGATCGGGAAGTCTCACGTTAGTCATAGTAATGAATTTGTCCAGCGTTTATTTCGCTGGTGAGATTCGAGCATCTATCAAAACTAGAGTTGTTTGCCCGAACGCACAAGGATTATGTTTACCATGAAAGGAATCTTAGACGAAGACCAGCTCGACAAGTACCGCTCGCTTTTTATCGAGTATTGTCAATTAGCAACTTGCTCTCAACTGGATGAAGTTCAAGCCGATCGAATGATGGAGATTTTAGAGAGATCTCAAAACGATGCCGTTCTCAATCTTGTTATTACCGAAGCCGACCACATTGTCGCTCACGAACTCGGACTGATGGAGGGAGAAAACAAACAATTCATCCACGAATGGCAATATAGTTTAGACCGTACGATCTTTGTCGATCGCCCTGAAACGATGGAGTTTTTGATGGCCGAACTCTATGAGTTTACGCATTCTAAAACCCAACAACTTCAGAGCCGACTTCGAGAACAAGGATTCGATCCCGGTCCGGTCGATGGGGTTTTAGGTCAGCGCACCCACGCAGCCATCAAAGCCTTTCAAACGTTAAAAGGAAACAGCGATCGCTCCGAAGAGGTGACTCAACTCTGCGTGACTTTGGGGTTATCTTAACGAAGGCAGCGCGCAGCGATGTTGAGTGCGGTATGGGAACTACCGCACTCAGATGAAGTTCGGGTGTGTTTGGACTCGACTTGTTTTGACAAACTAGTTTCGATTAAGCAGGCGATCGATTTTTTGTGGGTTGCAATTTGGCGCAATTCCGGAAGATTCACGTGGATTTGACCGTCTGCGCCCTCTATGGCGGCAAAATAAGATTGCTTTAGACCTTGACGCAAATCGATGGGTGTGTGCAATTAATAAGGAAGGTGCGAATCGATCGAATTTCCGTTCGAGCGATTTGTGCTCTGCCTGAAAATCGGCGCATATTGTCGATTTTGCGCGATCGGGGATATGGTGAGATTAGCCTCAGTCTCCCGAGCGCGATCCTCGTCAACCTTGCCCGTGTGAGTCTCAAGTGTCCCGTTAGTGTCTTGGTCGAAGCAAACCGTCTCATGTCAACCTTGGTCATCGTTGAATCTCCCACCAAAGCCCGTACTATCCGCCAGTACCTGCCGGCTACCCATCAGGTCGAAGCGTCCATGGGTCACGTGCGCGATCTCCCCCAGTCAGCAAGCGAAATTCCCCCAGCGGTCAAAAAAGAAAAATGGGCCCAGTTGGGAGTCAACATAGAGGCAGATTTCGAGCCGATCTACGTCATCCCCAAAGATAAGAAAAAAGTCGTCAAAGCCCTCAAAGACGCACTCAAAGAGTCGGACGAACTCGTGTTGGCCACCGACGAAGACCGAGAAGGCGAAAGTATTAGCTGGCACTTATTGCAAGTGCTCAAGCCCAAAGTCCCCATCAAGCGGATGGTGTTCCACGAAATCACCGAAGAGGCGATTCAAGCTGCCCTCAACAACTGCCGCGATCTCGACGAACAACTCGTACACGCTCAAGAAACCCGGCGCATTTTGGATCGACTGGTAGGGTACACTCTGTCTCCCCTGCTATGGAAGAAAGTCGCCCCCAAACTCTCTGCCGGTCGGGTGCAATCGGTTTCCGTGCGCCTGCTGGTGATGCGAGAACGAGAACGCCGCGCGTTCCGCCAGGGCAGCTACTGGGACTTGAAAGCCACCCTCGAGAAAGATTCGACCCCCTTCGATACCAAGCTGGTTTCCATCGGCGGGACGAAAGTGGCGACCGGGGCAGACTTCGACGAAGCCACCGGAAAAATTGCCGCCGGACGCAAGGTGGTGCTGCTGAATGAGGAAGAAGCGCGTGCCCTCCAAGAGCGCCTCGCCGATAAAACCTGGACGGTGACCAAACTCGACGAACGGGCTTCCAAACGCAAACCTTCTCCTCCCTTCACCACCTCCACCTTGCAGCAGGAAGCGAACCGCAAACTGCGGCTGTCGGCACGGGACACGATGCGGATCGCCCAAAACCTCTACGAAAACGGCTACATTACCTACATGCGGACGGATTCGGTTCATTTATCCGGACAGGCGATTTCTGCGGCGCGCGAATGTGTCGAAACGAAGTACGGCAAGGAATACCTCTCGCCTAAACCCCGCCAATACTCCACCAAAAGTAAAGGGGCCCAGGAAGCTCACGAAGCCATCCGACCGGCAGGCAACCAGTTCCGCATCCCCAAAGAAACGGGACTCAAAGATCGCGAACTCGCCCTGTACGATTTGATTTGGAAGCGCACGGTGGCTTCCCAGATGGCTGACGCGCAACTGACCTTCATCAGCGTCGATTTACAGGTAGAGGATGCCGCATTCCGCACGAGCGGCAAGCGCATTGACTTCCCCGGCTTTTTCCGCGCTTACGTCGAGGGTTCCGACGATCCCGATGCCGCTCTGGAAAATCGCGAGGTACTCCTACCTCTAATGGCGGTGGGAGATAATCCCAACTGTACCGAAATCATTCCCGTGGGTCACGAAACCCAGCCTCCAGCGCGGTATACGGAAGCCTCTTTGGTGAAAACCCTCGAAAGTGAAGGCATCGGACGACCGAGTACCTACGCGAGCATTATCGGTACGATCGTCGATCGCGGTTACGCTCAAATGAACGGGAATGCCCTCGTCCCGACGTTTACGGCTTTTGCTGTTAGCGGCTTGCTCGAGAAACATTTTCCCGATTTAGTCGATCCCGGCTTTACGGCCAAAATGGAAGCGACTCTCGATCGCATCTCAACGGGAGAAGCGGAGTGGTTGCCCTATCTCAAAGGGTTTTACGCCGGAGATGAGGGACTGGCGAGCCAGGTGAAAGAACGCGAAAGCGCAATCGAACCGGCCGAGGCGAAAACCGTCGAACTCGAAAACTTACCCGTCAAAGTCCGCATCGGCAAGTTCGGACCCTATCTGGAAGTGGAAAATGACGGAGAAACGGTGACGGCTTCGATTCCCCACAATCTCACCCCGGCCGACTTGAACCCAGAACAGGTAGAAGTCCTGCTCAAACAAAAGACCGAAGGCCCTGAGAAATTAGGATTACATCCGGAGACCGGGGAACCGATTTACGTCCTCATCGGTAGCTACGGCCCTTACGTTCAGTTGGGAGAGAAAACCGAGGAAAACCCCAAACCCAAGCGCGCATCGCTGCCGAAAGGGAAGACGATGGAAGATGTGACCTTAGAGATGGCTGTGGGGTTGCTAGCGCTGCCTCGCTTGCTGGGGGTTCATCCGGAAACGGAAAATAAAATTCAAGCGAGTTTGGGACGCTTTGGTCCTTATATCGTCCATAAAAAGGGAGGAGAAGAGGGCAAAGACGATTACCGCTCTCTCAAGGCGGGAGACGACGTACTCACCATCGATCTGGCTCGGGCTTTGGAAATCCTCGCAGAACCGAAAAAAACGCGAGGACGACGCGGGGGAACTAAAAAACCGCTGCGGGAACTCGGCAATCATCCCGAAGATAACGAAACCATTGGTATTTACGACGGTCCTTACGGTCCTTACGTGAAGTACAAGAAAATCAATGCCAGCCTTCCGGAAGGAGAAACCGCAGAATCTCTAACGTTGGAGAAAGCTTTGGAGTTGTTAGCGGCAAAATCATCGACGGCAAAGTCGAGTAAATCAACCACTAAAAAATCAACGTCGAAGAAGTCTACCACCAAAAAATCAACGTCCAAATCCACGACGAAAAAGAAGACAACGGCGAAAAAAACAACGGCGAAAAAAACGACAACTCGAACGAAGAAACCGGCTGAGTCTTGAGAAGAAACCGCTGAGTTTCGATGGCTCTAGCAGGAGAGTGAGTTGCGACGGGTTGATTTATCTCATCAACAAATTCGTCATATTCCACTCTCTTTTGCCTAGCCCAGAGGGTCTGTCTCAAGATAAGTACTCACGGCTATATCGCTGTATTCAAAGAGGTCAGAGCATCTGACAAAAGCGACCATTCGTGACAAGTTAAGCAATTTTGTCGGGTGTCAAGTTGACGAGCTTGAATGATAAAATCCCTTACCAATAAAGAATTTGAGCGATTTCACTCTTGTGCGCGGGGGGTTCGGGGGAGTAGAGGGGCCCCCGGCGGGGGGTTTGGGGGGAGACCCCCCAACTCCGGGTTTTCGGTTGATTATTAATGGGTTGACAAAGCAAAAACCACCTTAACTTGTCATCTATGCAAAAGCGACAAGCTTTCAGCCGCAGGGCTTTGCCGATCGCCTAGTGCCGATTGCTGATGGCTTACGGTAGCTTACCGTTTCGAGAGCGCGACCCGTTTGCCGATAGTTGCTGTCGCCTGTTCGATCGAAATCGATCGAAAGAAATCACTTCCGCTTGTCCGCTTTCGCGTGCAACTCGAATTAACAATCCCGCAGCAATCAAACTGGCGATCGTCGAACTTCCCCCGGAACTAAATAAGGGCAAAGGCAAACCCGTCGTCGGCAAGGCTCCGGTTACAACTCCGATATGGACGAGCGATTGCCCCACCATCATCACCATTACGCCCATTGCCACCAATCGATGGGCGAGGTATTGAGCTTGCAGGGCAACTCGCAAGGCCAGGGTGGCGTATGCGGCGAGAAGGATAAAAAACGCTAAGCTGCCGATGAAGCCAAACTCTTCGGCAAATACGGCAAAGATAAAATCGCTATGTTGGATCGGCAGATAGTAGAGTTTTTGTTGCGAAAGTCCGAATCCGGTGCCCCAAGCCCCACCAGACCCCACCGCCAGTAAACTTTGCACGAGCTGATATCCATCGCGATCGGGATCGGCCCAGGGATTGAGAAAGGAAAGAATGCGCCGCCGTTGGTACTCCTTGAAGGTGATGCTAATGGCGGCTAACATCATCCCTGCCAATGCCGTTCCTCCCAATTGTTTGAAAGGTAGCCCCGAGGCCAATGCCATCAGCCATAGGGTCATACCGCACAATGCCGTCGTACTCAAATTGGGCTGCAACAGAATCGCGATTAAAATCGCTCCCCAAATCCCCAACCAGATGAAACGGTGTCGGATGCTCAGTTGGTTCCAGCGACCGAAAATTTTAGCCGCTTGCAGGACGAGGAAAGGTTTGAGGAGTTCTGAGGGTTGGATCGGGATCGAAGCGATCGAGATCCATCGAGTTGCACCGTTGACGGTCGTACCGACACCGGGAATCAAAATTGCGATCAGGAGAATAAAGACCGCGAATAAAAACCAACGTGCCAGTCCGAGCAAATATTTGAGGGGAGTGCGGACGACGATTCCAAACCCAACTGAACCAACAATCGCCCAAATGAGTTGGCGCTTGAAGTAGTACAGTCCATCTCCATGCTCGAGGCTGGCGGTGGGATAGGATGCGGAAAACAGAACGATTAACCCCATCACCAGCCACACCCCGGTCAGCCAGCTCAGTACGCGAGCCTCCCACGCCCAATCCGATACGGAGGCATCGAAGAAAGGAATCAAACGACGTAGATTCGCGAACATGTCTGTCGAACTTGGGTAAGGACTGTTTCTAAGACTATCATTTCTGGCACTTCACGCTCGCCTAGAGACGCAAGCGATGAAACAAGTATCGGTTTTCCCGAGCCAAGAACCTCATAACGCAATCAATGCAAACCGATATAGAGATATAGATTTAGGATGCAAGAAATTGCTTCCTAGCAAAGCAAATAGCTTCGCAAAAAAAAAAGAGGTCTTCGCGACCTCTACAAACGACGGATGACTTCATTTGAAGTGTTCGACGTTGAAGTGTTAGGCGAGTCCGGTATTTGCTCCGGGTTTGCCTGTCGCTAACTTCACTTTGACAATTTTACCGCCCATTTTTTGGATGCGCTGTTGCTCGCGGAACCAGTTATCGTAAGGTACGAGTTTGGTAAAGTATGTATTTTGTAACTCTCGCTGAGTTCGGATGCGCGTTTGGCTGGGAACGCAAGCCGTGATTTCAAACATTCGCATGAGTTTGTCTCCTAATTCGGTGGGAAAGCGTGTAAACGAACTACCACTTACCTTAAGGTTAAGGGCAGAGGGAGGGTTGGGGTTCGATCGACTGATGCTGGGCGACCTGTCGCTGGCTCGTTACGAGCGCGTCTACTGGCTTGGCTCGATCGCGACTTACACCAGAAAAAAGCTTGAACTCGATGACTGCCTCGGTTGTTAAAACCGACCTATCGATTTGTCTCTTTAGCTTAAGCGATGGCTGGCGCTAGAGTCGAGCTGAAAGTTGACGATTTCTCGCGCCGAACTCAATTTAACCCGCTCGATTTGGCAATAGCGATCGCAACTGTTCAAAGAGTATATCGAGATATTTCGATCGCCTCGATCGTTCGATTTAAATGTCGAATAACGACAAGGCGTTGGTATTGCTTTAGGTAATGGTAAATTTTTTATCTATATCAAAGTCTGGGAGTCAAGAGTCAATACTAGGCGGTTCAAACTTATCATTTACCTTGAGGAATTGATAAGCCTTTAAGGTCTAGCACTCACTCTGGACTTCCCAGACCTGAAATCAAACAAAAAACACACTCACGAGCGTTTTTCGTTTCGAGTTGCTCGGGTCAAACTAGCTCAAACCGGAGCAGATGTAGTCGAAGTAAACACCCATTTCTTTTCCGGCATCGGCTCCAACCAATCCAGCGGTGACTTCTTTCATCGCTTGAACGGCTTGAACGAGGGTTCCGATCGGCACGCCGAGGGAATTATAGGTTTCTTTCAAACCGTTGAGCACGCGCTCGTCGAGAATGGAAGGATCGCCCGCGAGCATCGCATAGGTGGCGTAGCGCAAGAAATAGTCCATATCGCGGATGCAAGCAGCATAGCGACGGGTGGTGTACATGTTGCCGCCCGGACGGGTGACATCAGAGTACAACAAAGACTTGGCCACGGCTTCTTTGACGATTGTCGGACCGTTGGCGCTGATGGATGTTGCCGCGCGAACGCGGAGTTGACCGCTTTGGAAGTAGCCCTTGAGCTTGTCCATAGCGCTGCCATCCAGGTATTTACCCTGAACGTCAGAGGCGTTAATAACAGCAGTAATTGCGTCTTGCATGATTTTGCTTCCTTAGAATTAGCTAAATCTCGTTTGATTCTAGATTTGAGATCTTTAAAATCCAAACTCTAAAAAATGGAGGATGCTCTATTGCATCGCACCGATAACGTAATCGAAGTAAGAACCGGCTTCGCCGGCATCTTCACCAGACATCGCGCCAGTGGCGACGGATTTCATGCAACGAACGCTTTCAGCAACCGCATCGATGGAAGTTCCCAAAGAGCGATACATTTCGCGCACGCCCACGATTCCGATTTCTTCGATCGGAGTGATGTCACCCGCGACGATACCGTAGGTGATCAGACGCAGGTAGTAGTCCATATCCCGCAAGCAGGTGGCGGTCATTTCTTCACCGTAGGCATTTCCGCCGGGAGAAACAACATCGGGACGCTTCTGGAAAAGCTGGTCTGCTGCTGTTTTCACGATCCGCTCGCGATTATCGGTTAGAACCTGAGCGATCCGCAAACGCTGCTCGCCAGTTGAAACAAAGCTTTTGATCCGATCTAATTCACCGGGGCTAAGGTAACGAGCCTCAGCATCGGCATTCACGATCGATTTCGTGACAATACTCATGATTTTACTTTCTCCAGAAAGGAAAATTTACCGCGTGTGTGTAACCTAGGGGACTTTCCCTGATTTGGCAGTCAAGTGATATTTTCCTGCATGACGTTTAAATTTCAAGTCGTAACTTAACATCTTGTAACATATCTCTCAGGATCGAGGCGGGAAATCTCACCGAAATTCGAGCGTGGAACAAAACTCTGAAACAATGCGTCTGCGTTGATTTGAGGCAATCGATTCATTCTTTTTACTGAGGAATTTTCTTCGATTGCTAGCTTGACTCCGTAAATTCCGTAATGACTGGGGCGATCGTTGTAGTTGTAAATAAGGGAATACTTCAGTATGGGCGGTTCGAGGGTAGGTTTCCCCACCTTTACGACCCAAAAAGGACGGGATACTATGAGACAGTACGAAGTCATACCGATTTCAAGTTCGAGGCGCGATCTATATGGGTGGATCTGCTAGTGCCAAGACTCTTGTTGAATTTTACCGAGTCGCGATCGCACGCTCTTATGGTCCTTCGAGCTGTTACTCACCCCATAACTGCCCCGAATTAGAGATTTTCCCCGTTCGTGCGGATTGCGGATAGTGCAGGTCAACTCAAACTAATTTTGGTGTCGTTTATCTTCAGAGCTTACCCATGCCAATCGCCAACGCTAATCTCAACAACACCCACTCCACTTTCAAAGCCGATACCGTGCGTACGTACCTACACGAAATCGGGCGCGTCCCGCTGCTCACCCACGAGCAAGAAATTGTGTTTGGCAAACAAGTTCAACAGATGGTTAAGCTGCTCGATGCGAAAGAGACGCTGCGCAAAAAACTCGATCGCGATCCGACCCTGAGTGAGTGGGCCGCGCAGGTCGAACTCGAAGAATCCGAGTTGCGAGCGGCGCTGTCACAGGGTCGGCGAGCCAAGCAAAAAATGATCGAGGCTAACTTGCGTTTGGTCGTAGCGATCGCCAAAAAATATCAAAAGCGCAACCTGGAGTTTTTGGACTTAATTCAAGAAGGAACGCTCGGCTTAGAACGAGGCGTAGAAAAATTCGACCCCATGCGCGGTTATAAGTTCTCCACCTACGCCTACTGGTGGATTCGTCAAGCCATCACCCGCGCCATCGCCCAGCAAGCGCGCACGATTCGCTTACCCATCCACATCACCGAAAAGCTCAACCAAATCAAGAAAGTACAACGAGAACTGACTCAGAAATTGGGTCGCTCTCCTAACCCTAAAGAAATTGGCGAAGCCCTCGAACTCGAAACCGCTCAAATTCGAGAGTTTCTCTCCCTCTCTCGGCAACCAATTTCCCTCGACTTGCGGGTTGGGGACAATCAAGACACCGAGTTGCAAGACTTGCTCGAGGACGAAACCGCTTCTCCCGAGCGTTATGCCACTCAGAAGCTACTGCGTCAAGACCTCGAAAACCTCTTGGCGGAGTTAACTCCCCAACAGCGAGAAGTGATTATGCTGCGCTTCGGCTTCAAAGACGGTCGGGAGCTATCTTTGGCAAAAGTGGGCGCTCAACTCGATATCAGTCGGGAGCGAGTGCGCCAACTCGAGCATCAAGCCCTTAACCACCTCCGCCGTCATCGGGCTAACGTCCAAGGATACTTGGCAAGCTAACTACTCTAGATAACTGACCGAGATAACGGGTAAAACGTCCCGTTTAGATAGGAGGGAGAGTCGTTTCCGAAATGGGACGGCTCTCTCTTGCTATATTTATTTATTTTTGTAAATTCATTCAGTAATTTGCGGGAGCGGATGTGATGCTTCAACTAAGAACATGAAAGCACTACCGCAATATCACTGGCGGAAACTGCAATATTTAGAAACCCCTTATAAGTAACAATCTCGATCGAGGAGGATAGCCGCGTGTTCGATCTCGCAGATAAATTCATTGCACTCTACCATCAAGTTCTCGATCTGTCCGTGGTTCAAAAACCCAGCGTGCTGTTGGTTACAGGCAGCGTGCTGTTGAGCGTAACGGCGATTTTCGGGACTTCGGAGCCAACGCAAGCTTTAGTCAAAAAACAAATCTTGTCTCGACCTTCAGCTCCACCCTCAGCTCCAGTCTCAGTTCCAGCGGAAGCGGAAGCAGAAGTCCGTCCAACCGAGCCATCGAGTACGATTCCCGATGGTCTTTATCTTTACGGTGAGTCGCCAGAACCCGAGCAATTAGGGATGGCGTATATGGTTTTCGAAAGCCGCGAAAATCTCATCGTCGGTGCGCTGTACCAACCTCGATCGGTTTTCGATTGCTTTTACGGCACTCGAGAGTCTCAAAATTTAAGATTGAGTGTAGTCGATAGCTACGAAAATACAACCTATACTTATGCGGTTGCGTTAAGCGATTCTACGGTGGCTTCAGCAGGTAATTCGATCGAAAAATTTGACTTACAAGGATTTCATCGGATTGAGGAAATTAGCGATAACGATACGCGCATTTTAGAAACTTGCAAAGCTAGCTATCAAGATGAAGTTTGGAATTAAAAATCTAATGAGATTGACTAATACTTACATCGATCGTTTCTAGAATTTTACGATCGCATTTTTAAGTCTCAAAAAATAGTCGGATCGCCCTAAATTGAATATCGATAAAACGGTCGTAAGGATCGCTCGTGCTTAGAACTTGAGATTTTTAAATAGATTGGGTTTAAAATCGATCTTACGACCGTTTATAAAAATATTTTTAGATGTTTTTGAACTCAAGAATAAGCTAAAAGCTTCTATTTTTATGATTGATAAACGTCATTATTCAGCTATTGGCTATTAGCTTATTTCAAGCCTCGAAAGCTAAAATTTTACTAGGATTTTTTACTCCCTACTCAGAGTTTTCTCAGTGCTAGAAAACCCAGAACAAAAAAATACTCGAGGTATTTTCTTTAAAAGCTGAGGGCTGAATGTTTACTAATAAATGATTAACTTTACCGTGGCTGTAAGGGCAGCTTGTCAAGACTTATTCGCAATTAAAATAGATGATTTAAGCTGGAGAAGGAGACTACTTCAGTTTAATCTTTCTTGAATGAGTCTCCTTATTTTCCAACAGGAAGTTGCAGAATATTGAAAAGATTAGGTGGGTCAGAGAAATAGAATCAAAGCTACCTACTTTGGAGCATTAGGACGCACGAGTCAAAAATTTAGTGAACTCTCCATTTTTAAACGTCCCAGAACTCGGACACCGTTGCTTTTTTTCAGCGCGCAGAAAAACGTAATCGCAAGTTACTCGATCGAACTTCGTCGTATGATTGACTTGCCAATCTTCGATACAAGTTCCAGTGAGGACTGCCTGTCTAAATTGAGCGCCGATGACTTGCGTTCGGGCTAAATTTGCTTCGCTCAAGTCTACCCCAGTACAATTGGCTTCTCTCATATTCGCGCCACCGAGGTCGGCTCCGCGAAGGCTCGCTCCAGCTAAGTTCACTTGACCCAAATTGGCATTTCTCAAATCGGCTCCGGTTAGGTATGCTTCTCTGAGATTCGACCCGATTAGGTACGCTCCAACAAGATAAGTTCCGCTTAATTCCGCCCCTCTGAGGTCAGCACCAATAAACTTTACGTCTTTGAGGTAAGCTCCTCCTAAATCCGCATCTTTTAAAGTCGTTCCTCTTAAGTAGGCAGAACTGAGGTCCGCTCCAATTAAATAAGCACCCCCTAAGTTTGCTTCGCGCAGGTTTGCACCCACCAAATCCGCACCCAATAAATCTGCATCTCTGAGATTTGCCCCAGCCAGGTCTGCTCCGATCAAATCTACCTGGATTTCGCGATGGCTTTTTCGCCACCGATTCCATATGGAGATATCCTGACGGAGCAAAGTGAGATGTTTCTCATTTGCCATCTAGCGCTGGCTCCTCAGCTTGCACGTTAGTTACAGTTTAATTCAAATTGGAATTGACTTACTCCCACCAGGGAACTAGTGCTATTCTCTGGTGAATATGGAACCACCCGAATATCTCAACTGATGGAAAATATATCGTACGTGAAAGCAACGATCTACGTGCAAAAATTGTCAGATGATGACACGATAGGGATTGATAAGTTTCATGTCCGGAAGCTCGATCGAAGACCGAATAATTGCAGATGCTTCTAACGATCGCGTCTTAGAGCCAAGAAGTCGATCGAACGCGAGATCGGACAGCACGTGCGAGAATCATTCGATGACTTTAATCCCTCTTTCATCCAGACGGTGGTACTACCCGTGCGGATATTCAGCCGCAATCTGGCTCGTTGCGAGTGCGATGGCGCTCTTTCCTGTTGCACGACAGGCTTTGAGTTTGCCCACCGAGGCGGGTCTGATGGCGATCGCTCAAAGCAATGTCCGAACCGCTTTCAACCGCCCCATCCTCGAGTTGGGCAGCGAGGGGGCCGATGTCTCCGAACTCCAGGCAGCATTAAAGCTACTGGGGTATTATTCGGGTACGGTGAATGGCGTTTTCGATACAGCCACGGCAGAAGCCGTACTGGCCTTCCAAGCAGCAGCCGGGTTGAACCCGAACGGCATTGTCGATGCTCGAACTTGGACTCGCCTGTTTCCCACCACATTGCCCGATACCACGGTCGAACCTTGTATCTGTGCGTCGGAAAATACATCAAATACATCGGCAACCGCTTCGGGAGATTTGCCCTTGCTGCGTCTGGGGATGGAAGGTACTGCTGTTTTCGGGGTGCAACAGCGCCTGCAAGCCCTCGGCTTTTTTTCGGGCAAACCCGATGGAGTATTCGATACCGATACTCAAGCGGCTGTCGAAGCAATGCAGCAACGTTACGATCTTCAAGCCGATGGGGTTGTCGGTCCAGTAACTTGGGAAGTGCTGATGCGTTAGGGATCGAACTTGTCAATCTCAAGGGAATACAGTCGAAAGAGCGGCACGAGCAATTGTATCTGGGTCGGCCGTATCGCCATCATTCGCCCACACCACGACGATCGCATCTTCTTCGGGTAGATACCAAAGCGTGGAGAGAAAACCACCGGACTTGCCATCGTGTCCCCAAACTTCTCCCCACTCGCTTTCCCAAGCACTCACCCCCAAACCGTAAAGATCGCCGTCGCCATCTTCCACCCAGTCGAGCATTTCATCGAGAGTTTCGGGGTCGAGCAGTTCTTCATCTGCGAGGAGGGTGCGAGCAAACACCACCAAATCCCGAGCTGTGGAAATGAGTCCCCCATCTCCCAAGCCGTACCCGTCGTTGTACTGGTTCATATTGTCTTTTCGACCGTCGCCATCCCAATCTTCGTAACCCACAACGAATCCCCCCGGCAGGGTTTCGCGACCTTCAGTAAACGTATCGTTCAATCTCAGGGGAGTATGAATGCGATCGCGCAGGGCTTCGGCAAGGGTTGTCTCGGTTGCGGCTTCGATTATCAATTCCAGAGCTAGGTAGTTGGTGTTGGAATAGTAGAAGTCTTCTGAGGGAGAAAAAACAGGTTCTAAGTCATAGGCGTAGGCGATCGCCTCTTCGGCAGTCCAGACGTGGGTTTGGGGTGTATTTTCGACGGTTTGGGTCAAATCTTCATTTTCGATATAGTCGGCCAAACCGCTGGTATGTTGGAGTAAGTCGCGAATCGTAATCCGATCGGCATTCGGCAGGCGATCGGCAATCTCCGGACTCAACCAATCGGCAAGAGTATCGTCTAAGTTCAGTTCGCCGTCTTCGACCAGTTGCAGCGCGACGGTGGCCACAAACATTTTACTGATGCTGGCAATACGAAATCGATCGCTCGGCTTCATCGGCGTGCGAGTCTCTAAATCCGCGACTCCTGCGGCACCTTCCCAAGTCTGTTCGGGGGTGGCAATATAGAGAACAACGCCGGGAATATCCCGATCGGCGATGGCGCGATCGAGGATTTGCTGCAATCGCTCGTCGCGATCGCTTGGGCTGTTGTTGAAAGAAGAATTCGCCGATTCACATCCAGAAACGAACAGGGTTAGGGAAAGCAGTGCGGCGATCGATTTCCAAGATTTGACCATGAATTTGACGACTATCGATTGACCCGATCGTTAATCTTCTTCAAATTTTCCCAGAAGCAGACTCAAAACACTTTTAAGCATTTCATCTGGATCGCTATTATCGGAGTGATTCTCAAAACAAATCATTGAGATTCCTTCCTCGGGTAGATACCAAACTGTTGAGTAGAAACCACCGACACTGCCATCTTGCGACCATAATTCTCCCCAATCGCTCTCCCAGCGATCGATTCCCAGTCCGTAGCAACTACCATCGCTGGTCTCGTACCAATCTGTCATTGCCTCGAGACTCTCGATACCAAGCAATTCTTCGTTAATAAATAAGCCTTCAAGCAATGCTGCCACGTCGTAAATATTAGAAATAAGGCCGCAATCTGCCAAGCCGTAAGCATTATTAGAGTTGCTCGTCTCAGCGGGAACATTGTCATTATTCAGATTTGAGTAACCGTTAGCCAGCTCGCCTTTAAGAGTTTCCTTCCCTTCAAAAAATGTTGCTTTTAAATCCAGAACTTTGCTAATTCGAGATGTAAATTCTTGGGCGAGAGAATTTCCAGTTACCGCCTCGATAATCAGCTCGAGCAAAACATAATTCGTATTAGAATATTCGCGATATTCTTCTGGCTCGAATGCAGCTTCTAAGTCGTAGGCATAGGTAATGGCTTCTTTTGCCGTCCATACGTAATTGGAAGTGCTAATTTCAATCGCACCCTCGAAAACTTCGTTATCTTCGTAATCGGCTAAGCCACTGGTATGTTGTAGTAAGTTGCGAATCGCGATCTCGTCGCAATTTGGCAGGCGATCGCAAATTTCATCCGGCAACCAATCGGCAATCGTATCTTCTAAACTCAGTTCCTCATTTTCGATGAGTTGCAGTGCGATAACCGCTACAAATAATTGAGTCACGGTGGCAATACGAACCAGATGGCGGGTTGTCATCGGCGTGCGAGTTGCCAAATTGGCCACTCCCGACGCACCCTCCCATTCTCCATCGGGAGTGACAACATAGAGAATTACACCGGGAATCTCATTCTCGGTAATGTAGCGATCGAGCTTTTGCTGTAAATCTGAGGCAACTTGGCGATCGAATAATTCGCAACAATAAGTCATTGGAGAGATCTAAAATCGAGATACAATAATTTACAATTATTATTTGTACACCCAAAATTTGCTAACCTAAATCATTTTGGTTAATACTGTCCGAGCCGCATCATCTTTTTTTAGGAGCTGTTATTTTAACCTTAGCACAAGGTTAGCCTTAAAATGCAAAGGATGATGTATCGCTGTTTTTCTGTATCGTCAAGTTGAGTTTAAATCTAAAGTTCGATTTGAAAATAGATCGATTTTTACAGATATATTTTTAATTCAATTGTAGAATAAGAAAATTATTAAAATACTTGTCAAGCTATGGTTATATCCTCTTGACTTTTCACGTTCTTCAATTCAAGTCTATTCAATATGTCTTCAAACCCAACAGAAACTCCAACCTCGTCCAATTCTATAAAGTATTGGTGGTCTGCTCTTAAAGAAGCTAGCGATCGCCCTTGGATGGGAGTTTACTTACGAATTTTAGCGATAATTTTTGCCTATGGTGGATTGGTTCATATTGCCAATATAGCTGGATTTGGAGAAATGCCGTGGAACCAAATGCCACTGACTTGGCAGGTTGGAGATATTGCCTACGCAATTCTAGATATTGTGGCAGCGATCGGGCTTTGGAAACGAACAGTGTGGGGCGCTGTTTGTATGTTATGTGCTGTTTTGTCTCAATTTGTAATTTATACTGTATTTCTCGATTATTTTGCTTTTACTTTAGAGCAACGTCAAACGATTTATATTTTATTAATTGAAGAAGGAATATTGATTTTAATATTTTCAGGATTATTGTTGGTCAAAAAATAAATTCATAATAATAATTTTGTGATTCTCGAAGAAATCTAGAGTCTATCAATAATAAAATAGGGTAGTAAGTCTTTATTTTCATTTTTAAAGTAACTCATTTAATTTTTTTAGACTTCGATCTCTTTTTACCTCCTTTTCCCGATCGCAATTTCGTTCCCGGTGAGGTGCGATGGGACCCGAAGTATTTTTCGCTGCGATAGCGCAACCAAACCTTCAAACTTTCTGGGATTTCGGCTTTTTGCTCTTTCGTGAGTGTATTGTAAAGTTTAAGTGCTTTTTCTCGTTCCCCACGACACGCAGCATTATTATGGGCATCCCAATAGCTTCTGGCCACTCGGATGCGACGACAGACTTCTTTGATGAGGGCTTTTCCGGTCAGTGGTTTTTCGGGTTCGTGCATCGTGTTATCGTCAAATCTGTAAACTTTATAGCGCAAACGATCGAATCTCTAACAATTTTAATCTAGACTTCAGTTTGCTTTCAGAAAATGTCAGGCAAAAATCAAGAGACACAGATAAAATATAGATAGAAATCGAGCGAATTCGATCGCCTCGAGAAAAGCTTTAACCGACTGTTTCCCCTATCGACTCGTTAACCGATCGTGATGCTGACCACTCAAAACTATTGGTTTGCGCTTGCTGCTGCGGCGGCGATCGCTATCCCTCTCAACACGACATCCACGGCACAGGCGCAAACGCCAGCCGAAGGAATCCCCGAAACCGAGGCAATCGAAGAACCCACCAATTCAGATACCACCGCACCGATTTCCCCCAATTTAACCGATACCGGGCTGTATCAACCCGTCAGTCAGTGGGGAGGACGGCTGATTTTGCCCCCAGAGGACGAGACGGGGGTCGATTGGGTTTGGCTGGAGGTTTACAACGCCCCCCCCGAAGCGCAACAACTCATCGGGCAAACAGTCCGTTTGGAGTGGAGCCAAGAGCGACTGGTACAAGATTACGTCAAATTGGTGACCACGGGAATCTATCTCAATCCCGATACTCGCGCCAGCGTCAACCGGGGCCAGGTACATCCCGTGCGCCTCAACGGTCGCCCTCGGGTGGGACCGCTGCAATCCTTGGCGGGGGTTAGAAGCGAAGACGATTTGGTGGTCGCCCTCGATAAGGTGACGGTGGTGTCTGCCGATGGAGCCGATCCGACCCTACAAATTGCTGCCGATCCGGTGCAAGTAGGCGGTCGGGCGTACGGATTGGTGCAAGTTGTTGCCCCCGAACCGATGGAGTCTAAAGACGAGGCAGCCCGAGACTGTCCCGGCAACGGAGAATGCCCGATCGAATTCTACCGCGTGCGCCACTACAACCGAGCCACCGGACAATTTGACGGCCTCGAAGAAGTGATTCGCTTTCCCCAAGTCGAACCGGCCGCCGATCGATTCGGGGTTTTCCACTCCACTCCCAACCAATGGGAACAGTCCCCAGCCGGAAAAGACGGTTGGTATATCTACGGCGACAAGAACGCCGAGGGAATGTTTGAAGTTGAGGCGATCGAACCGCGAGCTTTATTGCGCTTGGAAGCCGATCGCGAAATCGCTGGAGTCGAAGCCGGAAAAACTTATATCGATGTCGAAAACTGGGAGAATACCGAAGCCCGTAAAGGAACGATCGAAACCGTGAGTATTGCCTCCGATGCGGCTACCGCGTCCGAGTGGCAAGAAGGCGATCGGGGTTTGGTGTTGCACTTGTTCGGCAGTGTCGGCGGCGATCGGGGATTGAGTCCCATGTTCGGTTTGGTGAACGGTCACTTCTCCTTCGGTTTGGCCCAAGTGGTGCGCGAACCCATTACTGGCGAGTTGCAATTTGCCGTCGAATATCGCCAAGTCTACACCCACAACTACGAGGGCATTGTCTCCGGGGCGATCGCCCGATCGGAATTTGCCGGGGATCTGCGCCGAGGATGGATGGGAGTTCGCCCGTTTAGTGATGCGATCGTCAAGCTCGATACCATCACCGAAGACTACAATTTCGACGGGATTACCATTTCTCCCCTCACGGAATTGATGAATCAACTGACGGTGATTACCTCCCGCTACCGCACCGGAGACGGGACGGGAAACTCTTCGGTTACGCCTTCGACTTCCTGCGTGCAAGACTCCAACCAAGCGCTTTACATCACCATCGAGCGCATCAAACAGCAAGTGCGCAACTCTCGAGAAATCCAAGCATGGTTGCAAGCCAATCCCGACGACCCGCAAACCCTGCGCTTCCGGCGGTTGGTATCCTTGGGTTCGGCTCTAGAAAAGCAGCTCGCACCGACGGGAGTGGTACGGCCCGATTGGAAGCAAAACGCGCGAGTCTTGACCGGAATTGCCTCGAGTCGGGAGCGTTTAGTGCGCGACCCCTCGAGTTTGTCTCGCGCCTTGTTGAGCTGGCGCAGCATTCTTCCCCGACGAGCGCATGATGAGTTGGGTAAACTCTTTCTAGAACACGGGGCGCAGCTCTGGGTACTGCGCACCAACCAAGTCGGCGGTTGGGACGAAGGCATCGAACCCCTCGCGCCCGTTCTGATTGTGGATTAAGAAGTCGTCAGATCGGCTTAAAATTGGATGAGTGATGTACGCGGTGACGGGAAACGGGAGAATGAATGCAAAATCCGCGCATTCTTCCTTGTCTCCGCATCTCCCCCTCTCCGCATCTCCCCCTCTCCGCGTCCCCGCGTCCCCGCGTCCCCGCGTCTCCCCCTCTCCGCGTCCCCGCATCTCCCCCTCTCCGCGTCTCCGCGTCCCCGCGTCCCCGCGTCTTCTCCATTTCCCATTTCCCAAACAACATGTCCGATCGCAC
>JAXHUC010000028.1:0-57008 GCA_034189805.1 Cyanobacteriota bacterium | reverse complement strand
AAAATTTGCGCCACCCCCAAATGCTCGGAAGTGGCACAGGGAATTCCTAAAGACATCGCCTCGGCAATGGAAATGGGAAATCCTTCCCAGCGCGAGGTTTGAACGTATAAGCTCGCATTGGCTAAAACTTGCGCTTTGCGAGCCTCGTAAACTGGTTGGTGAAATCGAACGTTATCCGGAAGCTGCTGTTGCAGGCGATCGAGTCGTTTCTGGGTTTTCGATTCGGGGGTTCCGTAAAGGTTAAAAGTAAATTCCGGTAGCAGGCGGGCGATGGCAACCATGCGATCGATCCCTTTATGGAGTACGTCGAATCGTCCGAGGTAGATCAGTTGTCTTGCCTGGATATTCCCTTGCCAGGTTGCGTCCGATGCTGATGGAAAACGAATGGGATTGGGCATCCATCGGATCGTTCCCCGGTAGTGGGGAACGAAGGCTTTGACGGTGGCTTCCTCTTGAGGAGTCAAGACGGTAATGGCTGCGGCACGCTCGAATCGCCTTTTTTCGAGCAAAGCGCTATAGAGCCATTTTTTCACGGGCGATCGGTGGAAATTCAAGCCCCCGTGGGGGGTAATCGCATAGGGAATGCCGTACCGTTCCAGGGTGCGTCCCAAGGTTGCCTGTTTGGGAATAAAAACCGAGTGTTGGTGGACTATATCCGGCCCGGCGCGATCGAGTTCGGAGTCTAGGGAAGTATAACGCCAGCGATTTGCCGAGATGGGCAGCAAGCGAATACCCTCTGCGCGAGCGATCTCTTCTGCACTGGGATGGGGTTTTTCTCCCAACAGCAGGGTTACTCGGTGTCCCCGTCGGGCTTGCTCTCGCGCGATGAGCCAAACGGTTTGGTTGACACCGCAGATCTTCTGGGGAGAGGAAGCCGCCCCCAGATGCCAGATTTTCATTGGGATTTTCTCCAGGCAACACTCAACGCAACACCCATGGTTTAAACTCGAGCCACTTCTTCGTAGAGTTTGAGAAATCCGGCAGCAACCGCCTGGGGTTGAAAGTTCGCGCAAGCGAATTCCCGACCCCGATCCGACCAATCTTGCAGGATATCTCGACGGGCGATCGCCTTGTCAATTAACTCGGCTGCGGCTTTGGGGTCTGGAGGAAACACCAAACCCAGGTCTTTGTCCCGGAACGTGTCGGCAAAGTTGATGGTTTCGGAAACGGCACAGGGCACTCCCAGATACATCGCTTCGGCAATCGATCGCCCGAACCCTTCCCAGCGAGAAGCTTGAACGTACAAACTTGCTTGGGTGAGAACTTCGTTTTTGGCATCGCCGAAGACGGGTTCGTGAAAATAGACGTTCGGTGGTAAGTTCCGCTGTAACTCTTCGAGAACCTGTTTGCTTTTGGGTTCTTTATTGCCGTAGAGGTGAAATTCCACATCTTCTAAGTGACGGGCGATCTCGACGAGGATATCGATGCCTTTGTGAACGACATCGAAACGCCCCAGAAATACCACTCGTTTGGTTTGGGGATTGCCTTGCCAGCGATCGCCTTCTCGATGATTTGGTTCGATGGGATTGAGCAGACAGCGTACGGGTTTTTGATACCCCGGCACGAAAGCGCGAACGGCTTCTTCTTCCTTGGGCATCAATAGGGTAATGGCAGCAGCTGCCCGGAAGCGGGGTTTTTCGATGAGGGCGCTGTAGGCGAGCTTTCGCACTCGAGAGCGGCGGAAGTCCAACCCACCTCGGGGACTGACAATGTAGGGGATGCCGCAACGGACGAGTTGGCGCGCTAGTGCAGCTTGTTTGGGAACGAAAACCGAGTGCATGTGGACGATCTGAGGGGGTCGATCGCGCAGGATCGGTTTCAACACGGCTGGGTGGTAGCGCCATCGATCGGACGGCAGGTGAATGACTTCAAAGCCCTCGCGATCGGCTAACTCTCGCGCCGCGCGATCGGGAGCCGGATCGACCACGACTGAGACATCATAGCCCAATCTTGCTTGATAGGTGGCCAGCAACCAAACGCTATTATTGACCCCGCAAACTTTTTGGGGTGAAAAAGAAGATCCAACGTGCCAAATTTTCACAGATCGCCTCACGGGTTGTAAGTTGTTCGTGCAGATGCACCGGGATGGGGAGGGGGAGAGATGGGGGAGAATTGGGAGCAGGGGGAGAAACGGGAGAATGTTTAGCTCCTCAAGCCTCCGAAGCCTCCGAAGCCTCCCTTGCCCCCCATTACGCCTCGGCGTTGGTACTGCGGTTGGCATTCAACTGGAGTTGTCCCCACTGGCACAGCCAAGTACTCATTTTGGCTCCGAATAAGACTCCGCCGACGATCGGGCCGTAGCGTTCGGTGCAGTAGAAAAACTTAGTCGGTAGGTGGTAGGGCGATTTTTTGCTCCAGAAGACGCTGTTCCAGGCTTGGGAGAGGGTATGTTCCGATCGCTGGAAATGTTGGAAATTGTGAGTGACGCGCACGCCCGAAGCGAGGGTGGCTCGGGCATCTCCCACCAAACAGACTTTGAATCCAGCGCGGCTGGCACGCAGGGTGTAGGTGTCGTCTCCTGAATATTGGGGGAATTTGCGAGCGTCGGGAACGCCAATTTTGCTGATGACGGCGCGGGGAATGCCGACGCACCAACCGCAGGTTCCATCCACCCAAACCAGTTCGCCGGGAACGGCGGCGCAGGACTGCCGACCTTTGAAGCCGTTGCGATCGATTTTGTCGGCTTCGGGGTTGTAGCAGGCGGGTGCGGCGATCGTGCCGGGATTTTGCGCCATGAACTTCACCAGGCGGGGTAGCGCGCCAGCATCGGGGGTGCAATCGTCGTTGAGCCAGAAGCAATAGTCCGCGCCTTTATCGTAGGCGTACTGCATCCCTTTGGCGATCGCCCCGGTCCACCATAAGTTGCCATCTCCGGTCAAAATCTCGACGGTGGGATACTGTCGTTCGATCGCCTTAGCCGTCCCATCGGTGGAACCGTCATCGACAACGACGATGTTGTATCGCTGGAGGTCTCCGGTACTTTGCAATCGGGCCAAACAAGCCAGGGTGGTCTCTTTGCGGTTGAAAACGGGAATGATGATGTAGACGGAGTTCGTCATCGTGTTTGTATCCTTTGGGTATTTTGGGGTACGCAATCGATGTGAAAGCTTTGAAGCAATCTTCGACAGAACGCTTCTGGGGTCAGGCGGTAACGGGTCGGGCGGGTTGGAGAATCTCTTCGTACAGCTTTCGGTAAGCGCGCGCGTGGACTGTGAGGGTAAATTCTTCTTCAACTTTCTGGCGCGATCGCACCGATAGGTTTTGCCAGCGGCGATCGTCTCGTACCACCCAGGCGATTCCCTCGGCTAAGTCTTCCGCACTGAAACAGCGGGCGCGATAGCCGTTTTGCTGATGTTCGACGATATCTTTAAGTCCGGTGGAATTGAAGGAGACAACCGGGGTGCCGCAGGCGAGGGATTCGATGGCGACTTTGCCAAACCCTTCTTGAATGGAGGGAACTACCGTCACGTCGGCTGCGGAATAAATTTGCGCCAGAACCTTGTTATCGTCGATCCGTCCGAGGTAGTGGGTTTTGAGTCCGGTATCGGGTGCGTTTTCAGGTTGAGAAGACCCGATAACGACCGCTTCCATCTCGCTTTTCAAAACGCTGCGTCCTAACTTTTTCAAGGCAGCAGCGAGATACTCGAACCCTTTGCGTTTGTCGCCCACCCCATTCATTGCCCCGTACAGAACGAGTTTTTTATCCGTGGGTAAGTTGAATCGCTCGCGCGCTAGGGTTTTGGGTTGGGGTTGATAAACACTCGGATCGAGGGCGTTGTGAATCACTTCAATCCGTCGATCTTGGAAAAGTGCGCTGTTTCGGGCGCAATCGGCAACCCAGTGGCTGATGGCAACTAGGGTCATATCCAGGTTCGCCCATGCTTGTTGTTTGCGCTGCCAAACTTGACGGGATAAATCGTTTTCGCGGTTGGAACCGAGCTGGGGACACGTACCGCAAGACCGTTCGTATTGGGTGCAATCTCCGGTATAGTGACAGCCACCGGAAAATGCCCACATATCCCGCAACGTCCAGACGATCGGACGCTTGAATTGGGCGAGGCTTTCGGGCTTGAGAAAGCCACCGCAAACCCAGTGCAAGTTAATCAAATCTGGGTTTAACGTTTCAATGCGATCGCTGACATTTTGAGCGATCCAAGCGGGAGAAAAAATATACGATTCTTTCTTGGGGTAAAGAGCCAGGGGTAACTTATCGAGTTTGTCGAGAACTTTCGTTACGATTGTGCTCGATTTGCCTTCTAAACCCAATACATCGGGGTCGTCGATGGTTTTCCTCGCGACTAGAACTTTGGAATCGACTCCGGCCTGGGTGAGGGCATTATGCAACCAATACGCACCGCGTCCGGCTCCACTGCCCGTATCTCGACTTAAATGTAAAACTTTCACGGTCGTTCGATCGTTGTGTTGAGTAGAAAACTGGCGTGCAAATGGTAACTAGATAGCTAAGAGTAACTTCATCCGTTCCCAAGCTCGTTTGTATTTGAACAAAAAGCGAATATAGGTCACTTGCAGCTTTTGTAAATGCGTCAGTTCCCGATTTTTTTGATATAAGCCAACGGCAAATTTAATCGGCGGCACTAAGTCTTTTAGGGTTTCGCGAACGAACTTTTGCTTGGTATAAGCGGCTTTCTCTTGTAAGTCGTATTGTCCTTTCACCACGCGACCGATTTTTTTCGAGAGTTGGGAAAACGTCGATCGAGCTGGGTGAGAAACTCGCACCTTTTCGCCGTAAGCTTGGCGATAACCCGCTTGGTAAACCCGCTGCCCCCATTCGTAGTCGCCACCAGATTTGAGGGCTTCATCAAAAGCACCCACGGTATCGATAACTTGCTTGAAAGTGAACAGATTTGCCGTTACGCCAAAGTGAGTTTTCTCGAGATAGTTCTTCTGAGGAAAGGCGAGGATTTTATCGTATAACTCAACTGGAGTCGGTCGATCGGGATTGTGAAAACAGGTTTCGATTTTGCCCGCGACTAAGCCACAGTTCTCAGTTTGAGTCAGAGCAGCAACTCCTCGATCGATCCAATCTGACTCGGGAATACAATCGGAGTCGGTAAAGGCAATTACCTCTCCTTTAGCGATCGAAAGACCGCGATTGCGAGCGATATAGGAACCGGGGCAAGATTCGTAACTGTAAACCACTCTCTCAAAGCGATCGACCACTCCTTTAATATCTCGATCGGAGCGATTATCGATAACAATAATTTCGTAAAATTCGTGAGGATACGTTTGTCGAGCGAGAAATCTCAAACAAGTCTCTAACGCCTCGACATCATTAAAGACTGGAATGATGACAGACACAAAAGGAAGGAGATTTTGTGACATATTTGATTCTTTTTGAATTTAAATATTTTATAAGGCAAGTTTATTGCCTGTGGGTAGATACATATAGTGAGTCGTGCAAATAGTATGAAGATTTTTCGCACCCACCTCTATTATATGTTAGAAAAAAAGTATGTGTAGTCTTGACAGATCGACATCTTACTGTGCGAATATACTCTTTCTTCTTGATACTTTAAATTTCAAATAAGGGATGAAATTTTACGTAGTTAATTTCATCTAGAGCGTTCCGTGAATTCTCGGAGATCGTTTTTACCGCCACACAACCCAAAATATTGATTTGCAAACAAATGGAAACAGCCCTAAATACAAATATTACTAAGGCGATCGACGGTATGAAGCGGGCGATCGATCGTTTACAGACAGAAGTCGTTTCCGATAACTTTATTAAGTGGCTTTTTCGCGCCAATCCAGGAATGTTTGAAGAAGGCAATCTCTGGTGCTTTGATTATGCCATTGCGAATTTACCCAGTGATGCACCGATTGTAGAAGTGGGTCCCTTTTGTGGATTGTCAACCAATCTCATTACTTACTTCAAGCTCAAGCACAATGCTAAAAATCGACTCTTTTGTAGCGATGCCTGGGATTTTGAAGGAGCAGGTAAGAAAAAGTTTTTAGGGGACCATCCCTACCTAACCCACGACGAGTACAAAGAATTTATCAAAGAAAGTTTCATTCGGAACGTCAAGTTTTTTAGCGATCGCGATTTACCTCACGCGATCGAACTTTTTTCCGATGATTTTTTTGCCGAGTGGATACATGGTTCTCAACTGACAGATATGTTCGGGCGATCGGTTCGACTGGGAGGACCAATTAGTTTTGCGTTTGTTGATGGCAACCATCAATATGACTTCGTGCGTCGAGATTTTTATAATGTCGATCGAGTCTTAGAAGTTGGGGGGTTTGTTCTATTCGACGACTCCGCTGACGGAACTCAGTGGGAAGTGAAGCAAGTGGTGACGGAAGTTCTCGAATCCGAGCGTTACGAACTCGTTAAGAAAAATCCCAATTACTTTTTCAGAAAGCTCAAGCATCTATAACGGTTAGCACTCAGCTCTCAGCTTTGTGCGAGTAATGCGATCGGTTTCAGAAAAAGTAAGAGCGCAATTTCGACCTGTTGAGTCGAAATTGCGCTCTTATTATTTAATGTAATTTAAGTTTGACTTGACTGGATAAGGTGGGTTAAAAAGTGGGTTCGATCGATGGTATTGTCAGACCGAGATTAAATCGATCGCTCGATCTAAAATGCCGAACCTCATTTATACCGATCGCACCGGACACAATCGATCGAGATCGACTGGCGAGAGTTGCGCGAGAATATGCTCTCGTTGGGCTTTGTCAAATACCTTATAGAACTTTTTCCCATTAGCATTGTGGATGGGTTGTTCGGCAGATGCTTTCCACGTTTCGTCCTGACGTACCACCTGTTTGGCTGCCGCACGATATTCCTTCAGCATCGTGGCATCGAATTCAATATCGATCGCCTCGCACAACTGACTCAAAATCTGCCGGGGATTTTCGACTAACTCCTCATACCGCACGACGGTATGATTGGGTCTGGCTGCGTATTGCCGAGTAATCTCTATCGATGCGATCCAGCGATCGATACACTTGTCGAGATTGCCCGGTTCGAGCCAACCTTCAGAGTGGCGGTGGTTTACCACATCGTACATCGAAGCAACCACATCGGTTCCATTGCGAACGATGTGCAGGAATTGCACTCCCGGAACCTGCTGCTCGATGAGATCGATACACTGAAGATGTCCGGGGGTTTTCTCGAGCCACCAACTCTTACCCTGTTCTAGGGTTAGGGTATCGAGTACTTTCACAAACGCAGCAGTATATTGATGTACGAACGGTGCAAATCTAGGCAGGTAAGACTGCATTTGCTCTTGGTTCAAAATCTTGAGAAATTCCAAGAATCGAGATCTGGCTCGCTTTCCCGATGCCAGTCCCAACCCCAGTTGCCGAATCCACGCTTTCGAGGGTTCCAAACTGCTAAAGAAATGAGATTCGGGAAATGATGTAATTTGCGGGTGGGCAGCTAACAAACTTTGCAGAAGCGTCGTACCCGAACGGGGACAACCGACCAAAAAAATCCGACCTTGAATATTACGCTCCATCATTGATTAGCTCCTCACAATTAACTTTGGGGATCGAGTTTCTTTTTGTTCTTCGATGTGGCTAACTTCACCAATCCCAAAATTTGGGGAAATAGAGGTGGTTCGATAATCCAGATGACCCCGAGATAAGCGATCGCCCCCAGAACGCTCGACACAATAAGTAGGCTATGAAGGTTCAGAACGGTTTCGAGTCCCAACTTGGTTGCGAGCATTACGGCAACCATCGCCATTGTGCCCAACATAGGCGATCGGCACTGGCGCAGATAGGTTGGGATTTGGATGTGAATCAGCTTGCGCGCCATCAAGGTAAAGATGGGTAGCGGAATGAGATAGCCGCGAATCACGTAGGCGGTTGCCACGGCCCAAACCCCGTACTTCACCACCATGACAAAAGCAGTTACGTTGAGAACGGCATTGATAATATTAACTTTCAAAATCCAGTCTGGCTTACCCATCGCCTTAATGGTATTGACGCTGATACTGCTTAGCGCGTGGACGATGCCGATGAAGGCGAGGATTTGCATGATGCGAATACTATCAGTCCACTGAGATCCGAACAGACCCGGCAGGAGTTCTGGGGCGAGTACTGCGAGTCCGCAGAAGGTGGGGATGGCCATCAGGCTCGTCAGTTGGATAGCTTTGTAATAGGCTCGTCGCAACCGCTCGGGTTCGTCCTGAAGTTGGGAGAATGCCGGTAGTACCACCTTGGCGAGGGTTCTCATCAAATCGGTGACAATCAGCAAAATGCGATAGGCAACGGTATAGTAACCCAGGGCGGCAGGTCCGAGGAAATACCCGATGAGAAAGTCATCTGCCCGGCGATTGAAGAAGTTGAGGATGTTGAATCCCAAAATACTGGCACTGAAACCGAAAAGGTCTTTGAAATGACTCAAAGAAACTCGAAAACCCGGTCGCCAATCGCTGGCCTTCCAGAGAACGACGATGCCCACCGTGCCGTTGACGAGTTGCTGACCCACCAAACTCCACACGCCAAAGCCAGAAAGTGCCATCGTTACGCCGACGCTTCCACCTGCAAGGGTGGCCACGAGCGATCGCACCGCCAGAGATTTGAAGGCCAGGTTGCGTCGGAAGAGAGCTTGCTGAACGCTATTAAAAGCAGAAAACACGAACCCCACAGACAGCCAGCGAATGACCGCAGCCAGCTCTGAAGTCAGTCCGGGAGTTCTGAACTTTTGGGCGATCGGATCGGCAACCAGCATCGTGATTCCCATGAGGATCGCACTGCTGACAACGCTAATCCAGAAGGCGGTATCGAGATGCTCGCGTTCTACGTTCTTGCGCTGGACGATCGCTTCTGCAAATCCTTGATCGACGAAAACTTGTAAAAATGCTAGATAAACACTTGCCATAGCGACCAAGCCAAAGTCTTTGGGGTCGAGCAAGCGAGCGAGAAGAGAAAATACAATAAAAGAAATCGTTTGTCCGCCCAGTTTCTGGATGATAGACCAAACGACTCCTTTAACAGCTTTTTGTTTGAGACTCATGGGCGATACCGAGCAGATATGATTTTTGTGGCACCCACCCCGATCTCGTATCGATACCGAGCTTTTCCCGGTATCGATACGAGGACACCTCAAAAGAGCTGCCCGATCGAATAAGACAGAGCGGTTATCGGCATCTAAGCGGGCGATTTTGATGGGGTCAGTTTTTGAGTCAAGGGATTGTTAACGCTCTATCGAGCTAGGGGGCCCGCAAATCGATCGAGTCGATTGCGAAGCCTGGAACTGACCGATCGGCATTTACCAAGCAGGTCACCGCTCTACATCCATTATTGCTGTTGGGTTTTGGGAGCGTGCGATCGCGATCGTTGTCGTTTTGGGAAAATATGTTAGGTACGATCGACTCAATAGATGCTGGATTTGTCGATGCTATAACAGTGGTGACGACCCCAAAGAAACGGCGAGAGCGTGCGTAGAAGCATTATCTTCAGTCTTTTCGCAAAATCTCTGGGATATAGCGTTTCTCATTGTCGTGAGGTACAAAAAATGTAGGGGCGGGTTTAGCAAAAAACGATGCCCTGACTGAAATGAATTATCAAAACCCGCCCTCGCGCTTATGTACCTTACAAATACTAGTACTGCTATGAATTTTGGGCAAGTCGTCAGATTAGGGGCATTTTATTCATATTTTCGATTCGTTGTTGAGATTCGAGATTGTTGAATTCATTATTGAATTAAAAGTTTGATAGCAAAGGCTTGACTGGCGATCGAGAGTCGAGGTTCGGTCTAATTGTCGGTCTTCCTTTGGTTGAAAAGATATTGAGGTATTGAGATGCTATTAATTAAAACAAAAACCTATTTACCCAATTTCATTGTCATCGGCGCGATGAAATGCGGGACAACCAGTTTACACGAATACCTCGCGCTGCACCCACAAATTTCCATGTCGCAGTTGAAAGAACTCGACTTTTTTGTGGAAAAATTTAACTGGCAAAAAGGAGTTGATTGGTACAAGTCAAATTTTAGAGTACCGACAGATATTCGCGGCGAATCATCTCCAAATTATACCAAGTGTCATTTATTTGCTGGGGTTCCCGATCGCATGCATCGATTGGTTCCCGAAGCCAAGTTAATCTATGTCGTTCGCGACCCGATTAAACGAATTGTTTCTCACTACGTTCATCGAGTGGCACGGGGTTTGGAAAAGCGGGGAATTGATGAAGCGCTTGCAGAGACTCGAGATAATAATTATATCAATACTAGCCTCTATTTCATGCAGCTCGAGCGCTATTTAGAATACTACCCCGCTTCGAGTATTCTGATTGTTCCTCAAGAGGATTTGTATCGCAATCGCATCCCGACATTACAAAATATTTTTCAATTTCTCGAAGTGGATGCAACTTTCTCCGATCCGCAATTTTTTCACACTGCTCACGAGTCGGCAACGAAAAAGCAGCCCACGGATTTGAGATTGCAACTCTCAAAGCTACCAGGGGGACGGTTTTTTTCCAAGGCTGTTTCTTTGATGAAGCCGGAATTGGTAGATAACGAGATTGTCAAGCCCAAATTAAATCAAGCGACGTACGAATCTTTGCTGTCAGTATTATCGAAAGATACTCAAAATCTCCGTCAATTTGCGGAGAATTCGTTCGATTATTGGAATTCAGATTTACTTTAGGTCGATCGCATCTAAGAAAAATTAGATTGAGTTTTTATATCTTCACTAGCTTTGAGCGAAGCAGGTGAAGATTTTTTATTATTACAACACAGTATCTAAAAAAAATCCATATTTCGTCGAAAGCTTTAAATAACGAGCGCAAATTTTGATTTTATCTATTTTTTATAATTCAAAAGATGACACGTGAATATATCTGTTTGTACACTGGGGGTAGATTTGATTGTTATCGTTCTGAAAAGATATTTGTCAAATCTTAAATTAAAGGATGGAAATTTAAACTTAAATAATCTACTACTCGTGTAAATTTTTTGATTTTCTATTCCATAGACGAAATTTTGTCTTCACTGTATTTTTCATTAAAATTGCCTCAACTCAGTTTTTAACTCTGTATTTCTACGAGCAGTTTTTAGTTTTTTAAATTCGGCAAATTTGGTCTATATACGGTATTTTTACATAAATTTTAAAGACAATACCAGGAAAATTAAAGTTTGGAAAGGATCTCTTTAAAGTTAGGTTTAAAAACGCTATATTAAGTAGGTTTTATTCCTCAAATATAAATCGAGTTAGGGTGAAAATGATGTCTGGTTTAAATTTACGAGGCGATATCACAGATAATATTCTTGTGGGTAGTGTTGAGAACGACACACTAGTTGGTCGTCGCGGACTCGATACTATCCTGGGTTTAAGTGGCGACGATCTGATTTGGGGTAACGATGATGACGATCGCCTGTTTGGTAATGCTGGCAAAGACAGTATTTATGGTGGTAAGAATAACGATACTTTAGAAGGCGGCAAAGACGACGATGAATTGTCGGGAAACCAAGGTGATGACGTAATTTTAGGGAACGATGGCAACGATGTCGTTCTCGGTGGTGGCGGCAACGACCTGGTTTTTGGTGGGGTTGGCGACGACTCCTTATTCGGAAATTCTGGCAACGATGTTCTATTTGGCGGTCGAGGAAACGATGCCATTTTTGGCGGCAAAGGAAACGACCATCTTGAAGGCGATAAAGGCGACGACACGATTTACGGCGATGTTGGAGCCGATACAATAACCGGGGGTGACGGTCGCGATGTCATCGTCCTCGAAGAAAGCAGCCGGGTCGCACTCGATACAATAACGGATTTCCAACCAGCCGAGGATGCCGTTCGACTCCCCGATGGGACGACGTTTGAAGAGTTGGTTTTCGAGCCGAATGGTGCTGGAGGAACGGTGGTACGCGACGGGCGATCGGGTAAAGCGTTACTGGTATTGCCAGGGGTGGATAGCGCCACTTTAACCCCGCAGAATTTCCAGTCGTCTAACCCCGAACCGACTCCAGACCCGATCGTACCGCCAGCGACGGAAACCCCTGAAGAGAACGAGGACGCAAACGATAACGCACCGGATACCCCGGTCACTGAAGCCGACCCCGATCCGGCACCAGAAACACCGACAGACAATCCCGGTCTAGAACCAGAAACTCCTGCGGAAAATCCCGAACCGGAAACGCCACCCACGAATAATACTCCCGATCCGGTTCCCGACACGCCACCACCGGCAGATCCGCCACCCGATCCAGTTCCTGAAAACCAGCCTCCCATTGCGATCGACGATATCGCAACGACCGAATTCAACACGGCGATCGAGATTTCCGTCCTCGATAACGATACCGATCCTGATGGGGATGTGCTGACGGTGACGGTGGATGAAGAGAGTGCCAGCAACGGTACGGTGACGACGGATGGCACGACGGTGACGTATACGCCGAATGCCGATTTTACGGGAATCGATCGGGTTACTTACACCGTTAGCGATGGGACAGATAGCAATACTGGCTCGATCGAGATTGAAGTGGAACCCGAACCGGTACTGACTGCAAATGACGATTACTTTGAAGCAGAACTTTATCGACAGCTTGACAGGATCGACGATTACATTCTAGGAAACGATATCAATCCCAGCGATCGTCCTTTAACTCTGACCTTCGATGAAAATCCTACCACTCGAGGTACGATTGTCACCGATGAGTGGGGAGAAGTCACTTACATTCCCGAACCGGGATTCCGGGGAACTGATACTGTCACCTACACTATCAGCGATGGTATTGACACCGATACTGCTGTTTTAGAGATATACTTTCCCGACATAGAAGCTCAAGATGATGTCATTTTGATTCCCCACGGTACTACATCTGTGGAGATTGATTTATTCGGTAATGATATCTACCCGGATGACACACAGGTATCCTGGTACATTTTTGATTTACCAAGATACGGTACTGTCACCTCAGACGATCCATATACGAGTGAGTTTACATCTGCTAACCGCCCGATCTTTACTTATACTTTCGACCCAGATTTTGTTGAGACAGATACCTTTCGTTACGAAATTAATGGTAGGAAATGGGATGAAGCAACTGTAACGATCGTGACAACGGAGGCAATCTGGATTGGTGGCGATGGAGCAGAGCCTACTAACTGGTCAAATCCCAATAACTGGGCGCATGGACAAGTTCCATACCTTGAGAGCGTCATAATTCCAGCTTCGACAGTTTATCAACCTGTACTGACAGAGAATACCAATGTTTTAAATCTGACGGTAGAAGACGGAGCAAGTTTAGATATTGGTAACTTTAGGCTAGATGTGGATGGACATTTAAGTGCCTTGGGTAACATCACTGGTGAAGGTAACGGTCGCGTAAGGTTATCCGATTCAATTGATGGTTCCACTCTTCAAGGAGATCTACCCAATCTATTTCTTAATACCTATGCTCCAGACTTTTCAAGGGTCGTGGGAGCTACCATTATTGATGGGAATTTAGAAGCTAGGAGCTTAGATATTAACGGTCATGAAGTAACGGTTACCGGTAATGTTGATACAAGGTATGACGGTCTCATCATGGATGACCCTAATGATATTCTTAACGTTGGGGGAAGTTTTAGTATGTTGATTGGGAATCCTGGAGAATCACGATTAATAGCTGGAACTATTAACATTTTGGGGGAAACCTCAGATTATAATGTGATTGACTCAATTCAGGCTTCCGGAACACATACCGTCGTCCTTCAAGGGTCTAAATCTTTACATATTGATTGGCAGCAACCTCAGTATGTCTCAGATGAACAATACTTTCAAAACCTGATAATTGATATAGTCTCTGAAGAATTCTTTAATAATTTTGTTGAATTAAGAAATGTTAAAATCAACGGAAGTTTAACGCTAGATAATGGTTGGGTGACTGGAGATCGGGTCTTTATCAATGGAAACTTGTTCGACAATACAGAACTAGGAAATCGCGAGTTTGAGGATAGGTACGATCCTTGGAACTTTGACAGTAGCTGGCAAGTTAATGAAACCATTATCATGGCTAAAAATCCTAGTATTCAGGCGCGGCTCGAAACTCATGTAATGTTTGTTAGTGAGACAACTTTAGCTAGCGATCTATTACTCAAAGGTGATTTGACTGTAAAAGATAACTTTCAATACTACCGTTATTCTTCTGACTACCGGGATTATGCCATTTTAAACTTAGGTGGAAATGAAGTTTCCGTTTCTGGAGATGTCCGGATTTTGGATTATGAAAGTAGTCTAGTAATGGCACACCCAAATGATGTGTTGACAGTTGGAGGTGAGTTCTATGTTGAACATCCAACCCACAGTCAGTTTACAGCTGGAACACTCAAACTACAGGAAGATGAGCCGTTTACCGCTCATTACAGTTACTATGAACCTAATGGGTATATTTTTCGAGCTTCTGGAACTCATACAGTATCATTCAACGGCTCTACACGTCAGGTAATTCCAGATTTTGAAGAATTTTTCAATCGCGATCTAGAATCTTCATATTTCCAAAATGTGGAGATTGATAATCCATCGGAAGTTGTGTTTTATGGTAATACAACAATTAATGGAAATGTCATCCTGACCCGAGGGAAAGCAACTTCTGCACAATCATACTACTCTCCAGAAATTACCGTCACGATTGGTGGAGACATGATTGCCGATTCAGATAATAGTCCATATACGAGTGAATGGGAGGTTGAAAACACAAAATTCATCGGCGAAAATCCTCAGTTACCAGAATATCTGAAAACAAATGCTACATTTACCAATCAGGTAACGTTCGATTTCGATGATGATTTCACCTTAGATGGAAAAATGATAATTGAAGAAACCGGAGAGCTAAGCGTTAGTACTAATATTTCGGTTTCGGATGGTATTACGTTTTTAATGTCCGATGGATTTAAGGGTGTTCATCCCGATGACAATTGGGGAACGATAGAACTTGATAATTCTGGAGTTCTATATGTTGGCGATATCGAGACCACAGCAACAATTCCATATTTTCGATCGAACCCTGTATTTCGTTGGTCGCAATGGAATAAACATATTCCCTTAGAGTCGTTATATATTAAAGCTCATGAAGGATCTGAACCCCATCATGGTGGAATTCTCGATGTGCGCTATGGCGTGAATTATATAGATACCGATCTTGAAATCGTAACTCGCGATGGCGTGATAACCCTGGGCAATTTCAACGCACCAGATGCCCTGGCTACACCAGGAATAGTTCGCCTCAGTTCCGATGGTGGCGATAGTGATGCAAGTCTGCTTTCGAGAAATGATGCGGGAGAACTCACCGGAACTGTGGGGAGCGATCGCATCATTGGAAAAGCAGAAGCTCAAACCATTGACGGTGGCTACGGTCAGGATATTATTTCTGGCGGGGAGGGGGCTGATGTTCTCACTGGTGGTTATTCTACGGATATTTTTGTCTACGATAACCCCAGCGAAGGAGGCGATACGATTACTGATTTTAGCTCCAGCCAAGAAGATAAAATCCAGTTCAGCTCGGAAAATTTCAGCAACCCAACGATCGAATTCGATGTTGCCGCAGCATCAACAGACCAGGCAACGGTATACGCGACTCCCCTCAGTGGCGGTACACAGCAGGTGATGTTCGATGCCGATGGCAACGGGGTAGCACAACCGGTTCACCTAGCAACGCTGACGAATTTGAGCGTGGCGTTAGAAGATGGGGATATCTCTGGATACGGTGCGTATCCTTTTGATTCGTCTTCGTCGATGAGGTAATTCGTTTGACGTTCGACCGGAGGGAGAGGGCAAAGCATTTGAGCAATATCTGGTGGATCGAACGATCCGTTGAATATCCAAATGCTTCGCCCCTACAGTTGGCATTACTTCGCGGACATCTGCTGTTTCTTCTCTTTCTTCAAATCCCGCGTCCCGGCTGCTGCGAGTTCCGCATCCATTAGGGTTTTCCCGGTGGCGGCGAGGTACACGTCATCGAGGCTGGGGCGGGATTGAGCGATGCTGAAAGTGGGCAAATCCGCATCCCGCAACTTTTCTTGAATCGTGAGGAGGGTGTTATTTTCCGCCGTCACCACCAAATTCAGAGAGTTACCTTGGGCGGGATTAACGATCGCCTCTTTGACAAAAGGCAGATTGAGTAACAAGTCTTTGGCTTTAGCGGCTTCTTCTTCCGGGGAAAATTCCCGAATCCGCAGGGTAATCCGATCGCCCCCAACTTTATCTTTCAACTGGGACGGGGTTCCCACATCGATAGTATTGCCGTTGTCGATAATCCCCACCCGATCGGCGAGGGCATCGATTTCTTCGAGATAATGGCTGGTAATCAGGATCGTCGTCCCGTCTTCGCGCAGTTGGCGCAGGAAATCCCACACGGCAATCCGACTTTCGATATCGAGTCCCACCGTGGGTTCGTCGAGTACCAGTACGTCCGGTTGGTGCAGCAGTCCTGCCGCTAAATCCAATCGCTTGCGCAATCCGCCGGAATAAGTTCCCGTTTGCCGATCGGCATATTCCCCCAAATCCAGCAGATCCAGCATTTTCTCGATTCGATCGCCGATCGCCGCTTTGGGCAGGTGATACAATGCGGCCTGAAGCTGAAGTAACTCCCGCCCCGTCAGCACTTTATCGAGCGCCACCTCCTGCGCCACGTACCCCAGCCGTCGCCGCGCCGCCCGAGGATTGTCGATAACGGAGATTCCCGAGACTTCCAACCGCCCCCCATCGGGAGAACTGAGGGTACACAGGCAGCGAATTGTGGTGGTTTTTCCCGCACCGTTGGGACCGAGTAGGCCAAAAATTTCTCCCGGTTCGATTTGGAAAGAAACGTTTTTAACGGCGACCACGGAACCGTAGCGTTTTTGCAGGTTTTCGATGAGGACGGCAGGAGCCATAGGGCGATCGAAGTTTGAGTGAAAAGGATTTTAATATCTCTTAGTATTGTAGAACTGTTCGCAGGCGCGGCGCTTTAGAAATTCTCGATCGATTCTCTCTTTCCCCCGACCCCTTTCCGGTGTTCCTCACCCCGATCTCGAATACCACAATCCAAAACTGACGTTAAGTTGACACCACCTCAAGGGGGTACTTACTCCTACACCAAATAGGTATGGGGGTGGGCGAAGGATGGAGGATCGCGCTAGAGCGATCGCAAACGAATTAAAATCTATCTTTGGAGGAAGTTGTGATGATTCAAACCGCAATTCAACCCGATCGCCTCACGTTAACGTTAGAACTGCCCCACTCGATCGCCCTCAACGTCACCCCCGAGCAGTTTGAGGCTCTCGCCATTGCTAACCGCGATTTGAGATTGGAGAGAACGAACCAAGGAGAATTAATTGTGAATCCACCTGCCGGATGGGAATCGAGCCGCCGAAACAGTAGTTTAACCGGACAACTCTATTCCTGGCACGAGAGAAATGAAGACTTAGGCGAAACCTTCGAGTCTTCTGGCGGTTTTACCTTACCTTCGGGGGCAATTCGATCGCCCGATGCCTCTTGGGTAAGCCGCCAACGCTGGGATGCGCTAACGCCCGAACAAAAGGGAACGTTCCCGCAAATTTGCCCGGATTTTGTCGTGGAATTGCGATCGAAATCGGATAGTCTGTCGGCATTACAAGCAAAAATGCGCGAGTATCTCGAAAATGGAGCCAGATTGGGATGGTTGCTCGATCCTCAAAATCGACGGGTGGAAATTTATCGTCTCGGGCGCGATGTGGAAGTTTTGGAGAATCCCGATCGACTTTCGGGAGAGGATGTTTTGCCCGGATTTGTGTTGAATTTACGGAAACTCTGGGAATAATCGGCTAAAGCTAACGACCCTGCTGTTGCCCCACAATGATTTCGGCGATCGCTAAATCCGAAGGTGTGGTGACTTTCAAATTCGTCTCTTCCCCCTCCACAATTTTTACGGGGAGACCGCATTTTTCAAACAATGCCGCATCGTCGGTCACTTCCCATCCCGCTTTTCGACCGCGATCGTGACAGTCTTTGAGCAACTTCACATCGAAGCCTTGAGGGGTTTGGGCGGCCCACAAGTTGGCGCGATCGGGCGTATCTTGAATTATGCCATCTGACCCGACGACTTTAATCGTGTCTTTGACAGGTACTGCGGCAATTAAGCCCGGACAAGTATAGATCGCTTCGGCGCAGCGATCGAACAGTTGGGGGGTTGCCAGACAGCGCGCCCCATCGTGAATCAGGACTTGTTTCGCCTCGGGGGGTAGCCCTTGCAAGCCATTGTAAACCGACTCCTGGCGCGTATCTCCTCCTTGGATGAATTCCACGGGTTTGGTGAGGGATAAATCGGCGACGATCTTTTTCAAATCGGCTAAATCCTCCGGCCGGGCAATCAACCCGATCCATTGAATCTTTTCGGATGCCTCCACCGCCTGTAGCGTCCAGGCAATTAGAGGTTTGCCCGATAACTCTAAAAGTAGTTTGTTGCGAGAGGCCCCCATACGGCGACCCATACCTGCGGCAGGAATTAAAAAATACATGAATAGCGCGAGTCTTAACCTGAACTAGGTATATAGTATAAAAACGTTGCCGATAATCGAACGACCGTTGACTCGGTACGGCGATTGGGCGATCGCTTCATAGGAAACCCAAAGTAGAGTCGATTGTAATGCACGTACTAGCCCTCGTTCCGGGTGGAGTTGACGAGCAGCTTCTGTTCTTCCCGACCTTGGAAACCCTCAAACGCACGTATCCGGATGCCCAGATCGATGTCATGGCAGCGCCTCGCGCTCGAGATGCCTATCGCGTTTGTAAATTTTCTCACGATAACTCCCTCAAAACCTATCCGTTCGATTTTGAAGATCGCAACGGGATGGCAGACTGGGGGAATTGGCTGGGAATCGTTCGCGATGGCGAGTACGATGCGGTGCTGACATGCGATAACAGTTGGTACGTTGGCTTTCTGCTTTGGATGTCGGGGATTCCCACTCGCATCGGTTACAGTGGTGGCGGCGCTCAAATGTTCCTCACGAACCGCATCTCCCTCAAACCCGAGCAGTACGCCCCGGAAGTATATGACGATTTGTTACAGGGACTTGAAATCGACGCACCTTGTCCTCCGGTTGAGGTAACGCTGCTCAAGGAAGATTTAGATTGGGCGATCGCGGAGCAAAAACGTCTGGGAATCGATGAAAGCGGCTACGTGCTGATATATGTCGGTTCTGCCCCCACTCCCTTACAGAACCAGAAGGAAGCGTACCCCCTGAAAAATTGGCAGGCGATCGTCCAAACCCTCCAAGAAAAACAGCCCGATGTGCCCATTGCCCTCCTAGAAACTTCGGACAATTCAGAGCTGGTACGGGCGTTCGTTTCTTCCGTCCCCAGTCTGAAAGTGTTTGCTCCCGAGGACATGGGGAAAATGGCCGCAGCGATCGCTGGAGCGGATTTGCTGCTGTGTCCCGATAGTGCCGCCATGCAGTTAGCTGTGGGGGTTCAAACCTATACGATCGCCCTATTTGGAGCTACCGATCCCGCCAAGCGCTTGCCAACGGGAGATAAGTTCACCAGTATCAAGTCTCCGACGGGAAATTTGGCGGATATTACACCGGAAATGGTACTCAAACCGATTTTTGGCTAGCTCTGTTTTCCATCAACTGGTTTGGCTGTTGACGGGAATGAGAAAGCAGCCGTTAATCCGCCAACTGCCATTGACTTGCCGTTCCATCAGGTAGAGAGCGGTAACGGGCGTACCGTCGCGACTTAACAGAAAAACGGGTTGGGCGGGAACGCTGCGGAGAATGGTGGGTTCTTCAAATAAAACCGATCGGGGACGATATACCGGTTCGTATGCCGTGACGACCATTTGCATGAAGTTTTCTGGGGTGCCGAACTGGTTCTGAATGTCGGGACTGGCAAACGAAAAAGCGGTTTCGGCATCGTTATCTTGTAAAGCTTGGAGTTGCCGTTCGACGGTTTGACGAATCGCACGGCGATCGGCTGGGGAGAGATCCATGAGTCTAGTATTGACCGATTAGAATGGGTTCATTATAAAGACGAAGCTCGTTCTTCTGAGTCGTTCCCAAAATTTATGACGGGCTTGGAAGGCTTGGGGAGACTCAGATATCAGATGACAGATATCAGATGTCAGATAGCCTACTCGATGAAAACTAACAATTAGCATAGAGTTGGCATGGATTCTCCGGCTACACAAGCTGAATTTGTCATCTGATATCTGAATTGTCCCCCGTTTCTCCCATCTCTCCCGAAGCTCTAGTTTCTCGAATTTCCCTGCCAGAATACGATGGTCAATACTGTCCGAACCCTACCCATTCCGCCCCATTTCAATCCCGATACTGTGAGTCAAGTCTGGCGGGTTCCCTACCAACAACGGGCGATCGAAGCTCGAGATTGGGCGCAGCAGCACGGGATTACGCCAGCCAAAGACGATCGCCCTCGAACCTGTTTGCTGGTTATCGACGTACAAAATACCTTCTGTATTCCCGAATTCGAGTTATTTGTCGGGGGACGCAGCGGCCGGGGGGCGATCGATGATAATCGGCGATTGTGCGAGTTTATCTATCGGAATTTGGGGGCAATTACTCAAATCGTGCCGACGATGGATACCCATACTGCCACCCAAATTTTTCATCCGGTGTTTTGGTGCGATGGGACGGGGGAAAGCGCACCGCCGATGACGCAGATTTCTCTGGAGGAAGTGGAAAGGGGTACGTGGAAAGCCAATCGGGCGATCGCCGATCGTTTATTTGAGGGGGATGGGGAAAAGTTGCAGGCATACGCTCGTCACTACGTCCGCCAACTCACCCAAGATGGCAAATATCCCCTCACCATTTGGCCCTATCATTCTATGTTGGGGGGTATCGGTCACGCGCTAGTGTCGGCATTCGAGGAAGCGTGCTTTTTCCACAATATCGCCCGCAGCAGCCAGACGCGCTTGGAACTCAAGGGGGAAAATCCGCTGACGGAAAATTATTCGGTGTTACGTCCGGAGGTGTCTGTGGATGGGGAAGGTCAACTCATTGCTCAAAAGAATCAAGGATTAATTGCCGATTTGTTGAATTTCGATCGGGTCGTTGTTGCCGGACAAGCGAAAAGCCATTGTGTCGCCTGGACGATCGCCGATTTGCTCGATGAGATTCAAGCCACCGACCCCAGTTTTGCTCGCAACGTCTATTTGCTCGAAGATTGCACCTCTCCGGTGGTGGTTCCAGGAGTGGTGGACTATACGGAGGCGGCAGAAGCAGCTTTCGATCGATTTGCAGCGGCGGGAATGCAAATTGTGCGATCGACACAGCAATTTCTGGGGAACGATTAGAGTAATGCGATCGCCCTCGATTTGCCATTTAATGTTGAAATTAATGTGACCCGATCGAGTTGAAATGTCAGGGGCGATCGGGCCTAAAAAATGGGGTCATCAACCCCCAATTTAATGTTGATTTTCATGTTGGTGGTTTTTGAGCGAAATTTGAAAAACCGCTAGAACTGTTGCTGCGTAAAGGGCGAACGACGGGACTCGAACCCGCGAATGGTGGAACCACAATCCACTGCCTTAACCACTTGGCTACGCCCGCCATGAGAATGTCACTACATCATAGCATGGGGTGGGAAACTTAACGACCGAATATTTGCGAGACTCGATCGCGATCGCCCGGTAGGTGTTAACAATAGAGGTTAGCAAGCGGGAGCAACAGATATATGGACGAATCGAATCGAGTGCAAGAATCGGCATTGGAGGAGTTAAAGCTCTTACGTCAGGAGGTGGCGTGGCTGCGGCAAGAAAAAACGGCGTTTCTGGCCCAGCGAGAGTTACTCGAGGGGTTGGTTGCCATGGCTCGTTCCCCGACAAACGATGGGGGAGTTCTCAAAGCCGCGTTGCAAAAAACCCTCGATCTTGCGACCGATTTCACGAAATCGGAACGGGGAAGCCTGTTTTTAATCGATAGTCTGGGTCGAGTTACCGAGGGCATTCTCGATCGCCAGCGAGGTCAAGTGAGCGATCGCGATCGGCAAACCCTCGTCGGTCAAGTTCTCGAAAAAGGTTTGGCGGGTTGGGTCAGCCAGCATCGCCAATTGGGACTGGTCAAAGATACGAAAGCCGACGATCGCTGGTTGGATTTACCCGACGGACTGTATCAAGCCCGATCGGCCCTGACGGTTCCCATTCTCCGGGGAGGCGAGTTGCTTGGAATTTTGACGCTGCTGCACTCCGAACCCGATCGATTCAGCCAGGAGACAGGGACGTTGATGCAAGCCACGGCCGATCGCATTGCTTTAGTCCTCGAAAATGCCGATCTCTACAACCAACTCGATGCCTATTCTAAAGCTCTCGATCGCGAATTGGAAAAAGGACGGCAGATTCAAATCGATTTTTTGCCCTCTAAAATTCCCCAACCTCCCAATTGGGAAATTGCCGCTTGTTTTCACCCGGCCCAACAAGTTGCCGGAGACTTTTACGATGTCTTTGCGCTCGATGATTGTATCGGTTTTGCGATCGCCGACGTGTGCGATAAAGGGGTAGGAGCGGCACTGTTCATGGCCTTATTCCGCAGCCTGATTCGCGTTTTTTCCGGACAAACACAACTTCAAGGTTTATCTCTCATCTCGGAAGAAGACCCCAGCACTTCTGAAAATATTAAATTTTCCTCGAAAATTGCCTCCAAACATCAATGCCAAGCCTTGCAAGCGGTGAAGATGACCAATAATTACATCGCTCAAAATCATTGGCAATTGAGTATGTTTGCTACCCTATTTTTTGGGATTCTCGACCCCGAAAGCGGCTTGCTTTGCTATGTCAATGGCGGACACGAACCCCTGACGATCGTCACTCATACGGGAGAAAAGAAACAACTCACCCCGACAGGACCGGCAGTGGGAATGATACCCAATGCTAAATTTAAAAGCGATCGCGTTATCCTCGAACCGGGAGATTTACTCATTGGCTATACCGACGGGGTGACAGAGGCCAAAAATATGGATGGGGAGTTATTTAATCGCCAGCGTTTGCTCTCCCTACTCGATCTTCCTTTCGACTCTGCTTCGGATTTACTCGATCGCATTGAAACTCATTTATTTCGCTACATCGACGATGCGCCTCAGTTTGATGATATTACGATGTTATCGATTCAAAGAAAAAAGATGTAAGTCTTAATTTTTGAAATAAATTAAGGTTGGATGTAAGTATTCAGCCATCAGCGATCGGGTTAGACTAATCATTTGAGTTAAATTCAATCTTTCAAAATTGCTCTTACCACAACTTTTACCAAATATTTAAACTGAAATATTACCGATATTATCGAATTTAAACGATTCGTTATAATGAAACGCGATATTACCCATTTTTGCCCTAATTATCTCCCCTTGTTCGCCTCGCGGTAAATTCTAGGTATCGAACCGAACTTAAAAATCACCCCTTCCATGAGTGCCAATCCCTTCCACGCCGAACGCCTCTTCTTCACTCCCGCATCCCCCGATGTCGATGCTATCCCCACGATATTTGCCTTTCCCAACGAGTACGGGATCGGTATCACCAGCCTTGGCTACCAGGTAGTTTGGGCGACTTTGGCATTGCGATCGGATGTGGACGTGCGCCGCTTGTTTACCGATACCCACGAATCCCTTCCCTCACAGCCGGAGTTGCTGGGGTTTTCCCTCTCCTGGGAACTGGACTACGGGAATTTGCTGGAGTTGCTGGAACGGCTGCACGTGCCGATTCGCAGCGATCGCCGAGATGAGGGAAACCCGATCGTCTTTGGTGGCGGGCCGGTGTTGACGGCGAACCCAGAACCCTTTGCCGAGTTTTTCGATGTCATCTTACTTGGGGATGGGGAGAATTTGCTGGGGGATTTCATTGAGGTGTACAAGGCGGTGCGCGGGAAATCCCGATCGCATCTGTTGCGGGAATTGGCGCGGGTTCCGGGGGTGTACGTTCCCAGTTTGTACGCAGTCACCTACCACAGTCCCACGGAGGCGATCGCATCGATTACTCCCATTGACACGGGAATTCCCGATCGCGTCGCCAAACAAACCTATCGGGGAAACACCCTCTCCGCTTCGACGGTGGTGACGGAAAAAGCCGCCTGGCCGGATATTTATATGGTGGAGGTGGTGCGTAGCTGTCCGGAGATGTGTCGCTTCTGTCTGGCGAGTTATCTGACGCTGCCATTTCGGACGGCGAGTTTGGAGGAGTCGCTGATTCCGGCGATCGAACGGGGGTTGGAGAAAAGCGATCGCATCGGCTTGCTGGGGGCCTCGATTACCCAGCATCCGGAATTTGAGGCGTTGCTGGACTATCTGGGACAGGATAAGTACGACGGGGTGCGCCTGAGTATTGCGTCTGTGCGCACGAATACCGTGACTCCCAAGCTGGCGGGGGTTCTCAGCCGACGGGATACCCGATCGATTACCATTGCCGTGGAAAGCGGTTCCGAACGGGTGCGGCGGATTGTGAATAAGAAGCTGGAAACCGACGAAATCGCCCAAGCGGCGATGGCGGCGAAGGCGGGGGGATTGAAGGCCCTCAAACTCTACGGGATGGTGGGGATTCCGGGGGAGGAAGCCGAGGATGTGGGGGAGACGATCGCGATGATGAAAACCCTGAAGAAAGCCGTGCCGGGATTGCGTCTGACGCTGGGGTGCAGTACCTTCGTCCCCAAATCCCACACGCCGTTTCAATGGTTTGGAGTCAATCCCGACGCGCGCAAGCGATTGAAACGATTGGAGAAAGAGTTGCGATCGAACGGGATTGATTTTCGACCGGAAAGCTATAACTGGTCTGCAATTCAGGCGCTGATATCTCGGGGCGATCGGCGGTTGTCGCGGGTGTTGGAGTTGGTGCGGCACTACGGCGATTCGATCGGGTCTTATAAGCGCGCGTTTAAGGAGTTGAAGGGGGAAGTGCCACCCTTGGATTTCTACGTCCATACCGATTATCCCCCGGAGCAAATTTTACCCTGGCATCACATCGACGGGCCGCTGCCTGTGGGGACGTTGCAAAAGCATCTCGCCGATGCGATGGGGTATTTTCCTTCAGGGGGCTAGAGATGGGCGATCGCCTCTTGCAACAATGCGATGACAGTATCTAGCTGATGATGATAAATCGATTATGACGAAGGCTATGACTATAAGCAGCAACGTCAGACAGGCGAGTGGCGGCTTCCCCTATAATTTCGAGGCGACGGACGATCGCATCTTGTAGCATTCGATCGTCCTCGAAGTCGGTTTGGGTTTTACCGCTGAGATATCGAGCGCTTAGGTTGGCGGAGTTGATGATGTCGAGCAAGGTTTGACGATCGCGATCGTTCATCGCTGGGAATAAATGGGAACGGCCGTGTTGAGGATGGCGGCGCGACGTAGGGGGTTATCGCTTTGTTCGATCGCCCGTTTGCTTACTAAGTCTACGGGACGATGGAATAGAGTTTCGAGGTCGAATTGCATTTGGGCGAAGTCGAGCAACGTCCAACGGCTGTTGGGTTTCCAAGTCACGAGGAGGTCGATGTCGCTATCGGGGCGGAAGTCGTCGCGCACGATGGAACCAAAGCAGGCAAGTTCGACGATTTGCCATTGTTCGCAGAAGGCTTGTAGGAGAGGGGCAAGGTTTTCTTTTCCGAGTTGCTGCAAGGGGGCGAGATCGATCGGGGTTTGGATATCCATCATTTTGCGGGCAGCATCGAGCATCTATTGAATTCTAACGCGATCGGTTTTAGCTGTAGACTGGGTTGGGTGGTGGCAATCTGCTACAAAAACCCAAGTTCGGGAAGTTATCGACAGGAAGATAAAACGTTAATACCCGATCGCACCATCAATTCAACCTGCGATCGATTTATTTTTCCTCGATCGTTTCGGGGTAAATTAGACACAAAAATCCAATGTTTCGGCTGTTTGTAACGGGCTAATTTATCAGATATTGCGGCGGATAATTCAGATTCTGAAATGCGATCGACTTTGGGAACGCACACGGCAACAACCGCCTCTCCCCATTTATCATCGGGAATTCCAACTACACAAACATCGGCAACCCAACCCGTACCTAGAATGGCAGCTTCGACTTCCGCCGGAAAGACGTTTTCCCCTCCAGTAATAATTTTATCGCTACACCGACCGATGACGTGAAGATAACCGCGATCGTCGAAAAAGCCGATATCGTCGGATTGCAGAGTTTTGGGTTTTAAGGTGGGGGTTAATCCAGTTTCGGGTGTATAGTAACCGAGAAATAAAGATTGCGATCGAATCGAGATCGTACCGGAAAAATGAGTTAAATCTTGTGCGGAACGAATGGTAAGATTTGCGTGAGGTAAAACTTGTCCGCAACTCTCATTTCTCGCTAGAAAATCCTCCGGTTTGAGCGTCACCACTTGTGAAGCCGTTTCCGTCATTCCGTAAGTTGGTGCGAGGCGAATTTTATGAAATCTGGCTTTATCTAGAAGTGTCTCCCAAGCTGGTGCGCCACCGAGAAGAACAACATCAAACTTTTGCAGCAAATTTGTCTGTTGTTCGTCGTTCAAAAGCCGTTGTAACTGAGTAGGAACTAGAGAAATAAACCAGCGATCGCTTTTTAAATTTGGTTGAGGAATATTCTCGATCGATTCTAGTTTCTTTTTCGGTAATATCCAGAGCTTTCCCCCTGTCGTAAAAGAACGCATAAACTGCATCAAACCACTTACGTGATACAATGGCAGCAAGCAACAAGAATTAATACGATCGATTTGAAAGTATTCCTGCAATCCCCGCACCGATGCCATTAACGTTTCCCAGGTATGAATGACAAACCGAATTTTTCCCGATGTTCCCCCAGTGGGAATCATAATTCTGGTTAAGTTTGGAGAGATGGAAGGGAGATCGGATATCGAAACTTTCTCTACAGACTCGATATTTAAATTAATATCTCGATGCCAAATTAAATCTGGCTGAACTAATTCGATCGCCTCTTGCCATTCCCTTTCTTTCCAGTGAGGATTTCCTAAGAAAATGGGATATCCCAATACGCAAGCTGCCAGAAAACTGGCTAAGAATGTTTCGGGATTAGACTCGCACAGAAAAATTTTAGTCGTTCGATCGCCTTTGAATTGATTCAGCTCTTGCAATCGATGGCAAAAAATAGCCTGAAATCGATCGCCTTCCATTCCCAACAGCCAATCTTCATGCCAGCGCTCTTTTAAGACCGTTAAAGGAGAAATCATCTCAATTTTAGATTGAATCCATAGATGCTCGATATTGGCGATCGTACTGAAAAAACGATCGGTTACGACAGATTGTTACAATCTCGAAATACGATCGCCTCTCCGTCCACCTCAGCAATCGCCCCACCGGGAAACGGATCGGTGCGAGACTTATTCGGGGCAGTAATGAGTGCCGTCATCTTTTCGATATGCTCGAAACTGGGGGCATGGGGGAGAACCGCACTCAGAAACTGACGCATTGCTCGACGCTGCAACGCGAGCGGGACGGCGCGCAAAACGGGACGGTGCAGCATTCTCGGATGCAAACTCGCCCGCGCTAGCAAATCCGCAGCCGTACTTTCGAGATATTCCACATCGGCACGCAGAAGTTCTGCCGTTTGGGCGATCGCTTTTTCGGCATTCGGGTTGAAGTGGTTTTGCAGGTAAGGCAGCAGTTCCCCGCGAATCCGATTGCGCGCGTAGGACAAGTCGGCGTTGGTACTATCTTCCCAAATTTCCAATTGCTGCTGGCGGCAAAACTCCCCGGTTTCGGCGCGACTCACCTCCAACAGGGGACGCACCAACTCGATCCCCGGCACTAATTCGCGCCGCCAAGTTAGAGATGTCAGCCCATCAGTTCCCGAACCGCGAATCAGGTTGTAGAGTAGGGTTTCGGCGCGATCGCTTTGAGTATGCCCCGTGACGATGCGATCGAATTCCCCTTCTTGTGCTATTTCTCCCAACATTTGATAGCGCCACTGTCGCGCCGTCGCCTCACTGGAGGGAACTTCGACAGCGCGACGACTGACAAAGGGAACGTTCCAACCTGCGGCAATTTCTTCCACGTGATAGGTATTTGACCCAGAATCCGATCGCCAGCGATGATCGCAATGGGCAATTCCCAGTCGCCAATCCCACTTCGGCTGCAAGTCCAGCAGCAATTTTGCCAAACAGAGGGAATCCTGCCCCCCGGACACCGCCACCAAAATCGAACTTGTTTTCGGCAATAAATGGCGCTGTCGCAGGGTTTGGTGTAGCTGGGCGTGAAGCGCCGTCCACATAATCGTCTACATACTGGCACTTAAGGGTTTAGCTAAGGGTTCAGCCCGAAAACTCTCCCTCATTCGCCGCAGACTTTTCGGCGACAATCGACCGAATGCCTTCCATGGTGGCCGGGATGTTGTGGGGGTCCATGAACATCACCTTGCTACTGTCGCTGCTGCCAATTTTCAAGCCCATATCCATATACTGTTGGGCGAGCAAAAATTGCAAGGCTTCGGCGGTTTTGGGGTTGGCTTTGAGAATTTGGGTGAGAATTTGCATCCCTTCTGCGGTGGCTTTGGCTTGGAGAATTTTCTCCTGGCGTTCGGCTTCGGCTTTGAGGACGATCGTTTTTTGTTCGGCTTCGGCTGCCAGAATTGCTGCTGTTTGGTTGGCCTCTGCTTCGAGAACCTGGGCTTCGGCCCGACCTCGGGCGCTGTTGACCGCCGATTCCCGTTCCCCTTCCGAGGTCAGAATTACCGCCCGCTTTTTCCGTTCGGCCGACATCTGCAATTCCATCGAGTCTTGAACGGTTTTTGAAGGCATGATATCCCGCAGTTCCACCCGCGTCACCTTTACTCCCCAGGGATCGGTGGCGATATCGAGTTCTCGCAGCAGGGCTTCGTTAATCTCGCTGCGGGTGGTAAAGGTGCGATCGAGATCGAGTTTACCCATTTCCGATCGAATTTGCGTCAACACCAGGTTTTGCATCGCCTGCTTGAGGTTTTCCACCTTGTAGTAGGCTTTTTCCATGTCCATAATCCGCCAGTAAACGACAGCATCGACGGTGATGGAAACGTTATCTCGAGTGATGCAAACTTGCGGCGGTACGTCTAAAACTTTCTCGCGAACCGTTTCTTTATAAACGACGTTATCTAAAAACGGAACGATGAAGTTTAAACCCGGTTGTAGTTTTTTACCATTATATTTTCCCAAGGTTTCGACGAGAGACTCGTCCCCCTGGTTGACAATTTTGACCGACCCAGCCAGGGCCGACCCGCCGAAAACGAGCAGAAACAAAGAAATTACATATCCCACGGGCGAATCTCCTAATAAATTAAGATGATAATTGTCAGGAAAAAATCGACTTCCCCGACGGTTGAGATCGAACAGATAAAGTGAATCGGATAGATGACTCGACATTGGAAATCTAGGTAAAAAATCTAGAGCCATCCAACGTCAAAAATACAGTGGCTTTAAGATTCGGGAAGAACGAAGAGCGTATTCCCCGAGCGACCGACAACGATGACTTTTTCATCCGGACCGATGGCGCAATCGCTCTCACATTTAGCCTGCCAAGAGTTTCCCTCAAAAATCACGCGACCGGTTTTTCCCGGTGCAATTTCGGTTAAGGTTTGGGCTTCTATTGCTTCTTGCAGCGCTGAATGCTGGCGCTTGGGAATCAATTGCCGAGTCAGAAAAACCAAAACCAAAGAAAATACCATCCACAAGAAAACTTGCAACCCCAAGTTGGGCACGACTAGAGCGACTAAAGCGACAAAAAAGGCGCTAATTCCCATTGCCAGCTCCACAAACGCCGTGGGAACGAATAGCTCCATCAAACACAAAATCGCTCCTCCAAGCAACCAGAGCAGCGAGGGTTCGATCGTTGCCAGGGTGGAAGTGACAGCCAATATGGAGGTAGGAAAAGGAAGAACGCTCATACTCAAAGGTGGGTTAATAAGTGGCAAAGGACGCTGTAATTCCTCCGACTGTTCGAGCTTGAAGTGGGATGGATTGAGTTGACGGTTTCAAAATCTTTAAAAGATTATAAAATTCGCTCGACAAAGGATGAATTTTTGTAAAAAATGCCGATCGAATTGCGTCGTCAATGGTTAATGGGGTTGTGAATAGGAGTTGAATTTTACTCTATATTGTAACCGATCGCTCTAGAAATCGTAGGGTGGCGATCGCGCTTATCGAAATGGGTGCAGGTCGAGATTCAAGATCGCAGATGAAGGCAATTCTCGATCGAACAACTCAGAAACGACCCATTCGCGCCCCAAACACGGGCAGTACGACGGAAACGAGGAAACAAGTGGGGGCGGGGAACTAACGGGGGGCAAATCCGGTATGATGTGTAAGTACGTGTCGATTTGAGGATACTCAATCCGAATTCATGGCCAAAAAAAGTATGATCGAGCGCGAAAGAAAGCGCAAAAAACTCGTTGCTAAATACGCCGCTAAGCGTCAAGAGCTAAAAGAGCAGTTCGAGAAAGCCTCGCCGATGGAAAAACTAGAAATCCATCGCAAAATTCAGCAACTCCCGCGCAACAGCGCCCCTAGTCGAGTGCGGAATCGTTGCTGGATGTCGGGAAGACCCAGAGGGTACTATCGCGACTTCGGTCTATCTCGCAATGCCATTCGGGAAATGGCCCACGAAGGACTGCTCCCTGGAGTTGTTAAATCGAGTTGGTAGACCCAAGGCAAAAGAATTAAGAATAGAGCGAGCGCGACGCGCCTATTCTCAATTCCCCACTATCGAGCGTCACTGTCCGCAACAGCGCTCGATCCCCAAGCTATCTAACAACAAGTCGCTGACTGCGTTGGCAACGGCGAACTCGCCATAGAAACTTTGGGAAAAGTCAAATCCCTGCATTTCCGTGACGATCGCCATGACGAGAGACCCAACATCGTTTTCTCCTTCCATGCGCTGTCGCACGTAAATGCTAGCCGCTCTTCGGGCAATTTCTCCGTTGACAGGTTCTGGGAGGAACTCTTCATCGAGCCACTTGTGCAGCGATCGTTCGAGCCACTCTCCCTCCTGCTGGGGATTTTGGGCGGGTGGTAAAGTAATCGGTGGAATTGTTTGAGACATAGATCGCGTGCCGAACAACACTCTATCTATCATATTGTGCCATTCTCCCGATCGCTGCCCCAGCTCACCGACATCCACCTCAGAAAATATGGAATACGACATCCCCGCGATCGTTCAGGGATACGCCCGAGGCTATTTTCTAATGGCGAATGACGAAAATGAAGGACGGGGTAACGCTGAAGTCGGGTGGTACAGTAGCCGGGAGCGTGCGGTCGTTCCCCTCAACGATCGATTTCGCTATCCGCGATCGCTGCGTCGAGTTCTTCACCAAGAACGGTTTGAAGTGCGGATCGATTGCACCTTCGAGGAAGTGGTGGAAGGTTGCGCCAATCGGGAAACGACTTGGATTTCTCCTAAACTAAAACGGATTTATACGGAACTGCATCGAGCCGGTTGGGCCCATAGCTTTGAAACCTGGCAAGAAGGACAGCTTGCTGGAGGCATTTTAGGAATTACCATCGGTGGAGCATTTATCGGCGAATCGATGTTTTATCACATTCCCGAAGCCTCGAAAGTGGCGATGGTCAAATTAGTCGAACGGTTGCGAGAACGCGGTTTTCTTCTGTTCGACGCGCAATTGATGAATCCCCACCTCGCCCGATTTGGCGCTTATATCCTCAACGAGCGAAACTACCAGCGTTTGCTCGCCAAAGCAATTCGATGTCGGTGTTCGCTGCTGTAATCTCAAATTCGTCATCTCAAATCCGGTTCGATCGCCTTTCCCCAGACGTAAATTGTTTGTCCCAAATCTGGCAAATCCGAGAAAAAAAGTTCTCCAAATTTGCTACGATAGGATGTTAGCAGTGCCGATGTAGCTCAGTGGTAGAGCACTCGATTCGTAATCGAGCGGTCACGAGTTCAAATCTCGTCATCGGCTTTTACCCGAATATCATCCTGCTCCCCCCAACGATGCGATCGGGGTTACAATCTCACCATACCCCTAGCATATTTCTATGGCGACGGAGATATTTAATCTATGAAAATACAGATTCTGTTATCCTCTCTAACTGCGATCTTCTTGTTGGGAGGGTATGCAGAAGCCACCGATCGAGCCGCACTGGCCCAAACCCCACCCGAAGAAACCCCAGCCCCGGCAACGGATACAGGGTCGGCTTGGGAGTTGCTCTCTCGTCCGGAAGCGGGGTTTGCCATCGAACTTCCACCCGGTCCCTTGCGCGAAGAAGTGCAGTCGATCGAAACTGAAGTCGGCGCGATCCAACTCCACACCGTCGGTATCGATCGGGAAACCCGCGTCTACGCCGTCCTCTACAACGACTTTCCCGAAGTTTTCCAAGCCTTACCCGCCGAAACCCTTTTAGAAGGAACGATGCAGGGATTGACCAGTAATGTCAGCCAGCGAGTGGAAGCCGATCGCACGATCTCCTTAGATGGATATCCGGGGCTGGATTTACACTACGAGGGCATCGACGGCCTGCTTTACAGACATCGAGTCTATCTGGTCAACCAACGTTTGTATCAGACGATCGCCGCAACTTCCCAAGACGATCGCACTGGATTTGCCAGCGAGGCCGATCGATTTCTCAATTCATTTGACTTGACCGATCTCGCGCCGTAATCCCACGATCGAACTTGAAAACCCATTCTCGCTCCAGGTTCTAGTCGATCGTAACTCGTCGATCGCCGCCGGAGTGGAGTTCGCACCAAATCTAAGCTTCTTCTAACGGGGCCATGGTCAGCCCTTCGCGGCTGAGTTGCATGTGGTAAAGCTCAGCGGGTTCTTGGGGTCCCGTCCAGACGAGTGCCTGTCCCTCGAAATGAACTTGGTTGGTCAACTCCCAAGCTCGATCGCCCGTCATTCCCGGAATATATTTCATCAAGCATTTTGCCACGTGCTCGAAGGTATTAAAATCATCGTCGAGAACAATAATTTTATAGTTGGGATAGGGCTTGCGGATAACTTGGCTCGAGCGATCGGGCGTTACTGTAGGAGCATTCGAGGCAGCGCGAATGACTGTTGAGAGTGGAGTCGCCATAGCACGGTTCGCAATGTCAGTAAAATGAAGGTTAAATTTGGGAAATCTTTATCCTTAGTGTAACGGGTTTCGTCGAGAGAATTGGAGAAATGGACGATCTCCCGATGTGAATTCTCTCAAACCTGCGTAGCACCGAAACGGGGAATGAAAATCGGATCGGCTAGGTAACTATCCTCATAAGGTGCGAGTTGCAAAACTGCATAAGTTCTCTAGCTCAGACGTACGTATGCATAGAGCTACTCAATTGCCTTCTCAACGATGAACTCAACTCAAGCGTCTTCCGTTGCCGCCAAGACTAACCCGATCGGGATCGGTCAACAGTGCCAAGACCGACTGTTGCAGTATCGATCGAATCCACCGCGCCCGATTTCGATCGGACGAGTCAAACGCGCATCCTGAATCTGGGGGGTCATTCACGATTCCTCGTTCGATACCTCGCCATCAAAAGGAACCTCGTTATCGACGACGGGTTCGGGTTCGAGGATAAATTCGGGAAATGCTTCGAGTTCTGGAGTGTCGTTGCCGCCCCAGGTATCTAAAATATCTTTGAACAATGCCTCTTCAATCCAGGTTTTGGCTACAACCGTTAGGGGGAGTGCGAGTAATAATCCAGCGATGCCAAAAGCAGTCGTGAAGAAGATTTGAGCCACAAGCGTGACCGCCGGAAGCAGAGACACCTGCTTGGCCATCACCGTTGGAGTCAACCAGTAACTCTCGATGTTCTGAATGATGAGGTACCAAATTAATACGGCTAAAATCTTCCACGGCGAATCGAGCAGAGCGATCATAATGGGAAAAACCACGCTCAGCACCGGACCGATGTTGGGGATGAAGTTGAGGATTCCGGCGAGCAAAGCGTGGGTGAGAACGAATTGAATATTGAGAACAGCCAGTCCGATGCCGCTGAGGGTACCAATAAAGATTGAATTGAGAACGATGCCCCCCAGCCAGTTGCCTAACGCGACTTCGCATTGGGTAAAAATCTCATCGGCACGTCGGCGGTAGAAGGCGGGAAAGAGGTGGATGGCTGCATTCCGATAGCCTTGCGGGTCGGCGAGCATCATCAGCGTCAGCACAAAAATGAGTAAGAGTTGAAGGGCAATAGTGAGAGAGTTTTGGAAAAATGCCACAAACCGGACGATGAGTTCGGTGCCGACGGGTTGAAGTTGGGCGATTAACTCGGCAATATCGGGTGGGTCGGGTAAAGGTCGGGGTAACGTTTCCCGTAAGGTTTTTTCCAAGCCTTCGAGTTCTTCTCTCATACGCGAGAAGACATCGGGCACTAACTCGATTAATTTTTGGAATTGTTCGACGAAAGGGGGAACGACCAGGAAAAAAAAGAGGATGCCAAATAGAACGGTCAGTCCGAGGGTGATGATGACGGCAATCGATCGCTTCAACCCTCGTTGCTGAAACAGTCGTACCAGCCGATTGAGTGCAGTGGCGAGGACGATCGCCGCAAAGACGAGCAACAGCAGGGGACGAATTTGCCACAAAATATAAAGGGAAACAACCAGAACGACTAAGCCAAGCCATTGACCGAATTTCACTGCGATTTCCCTCTACTGGCACTGAAGTTTTTCCCACAATATCACCTATGACCGAGCGCGGATTGATAACTCTTCTAACAGATTTCGGACTGAGCGATATCTATGTCGGGGTACTCAAAGGGACGATCTTGAAGGTCGATCGAACTCTGGCGATTGTCGATCTCACCCACGAGGTTCCTCCGCAGAATCTCCATGCGGCCCGCTTTTGTTTGATGAGTGCTTGGGAATATTTTCCCTCGGGGACGGTACACGTTGCCGTAGTCGATCCGGGGGTGGGGAGTTGCCGACGGGCGATCGCTGTCGAGTTTGCTGGGGGATTTCTTGTCGGTCCCGATAATGGCTTGTTCGGTGGCGTGCTCGATCGCGCTGGGGCGATCGCGGCTGTCGAACTCACCGAATCTCGGTACTGGCGCACCTCTACCCCGAGTGCAACGTTTCACGGTCGGGATATTTTTGCTTCTGTTGGCGCATATCTAGCGACCGGGGTCAGTTTGCAGGACATGGGTAGGACGATCGACCCGCAGAGTTTAGTGCAATTGCCTCTGGTAGCCGCAACACAACATGGAAAAAATGTGGCCGGAAATATTCAATATGGCGATCGTTTTGGCAATTTGGTGACGAATATTCCCGGCGAATGGGTGCGAGGGAAAGCGTGGTCGGTGCAGATCGGCGATCGGGTGATTTCGGGAGTTGGCACCTATAGCGACGGTCAACCGGGGGAACTGGTGGCGTTGGTGGGGTCTCACGGTTGGGTGGAAATCGCTGCGAATGGGGGCAGCGCTCGAAAGATGCTCGATGTTGAAACGGGTATCGTCGTGACGCTCGAATATTTGTAACCGATTTGTTACTGATGCTACAGACTTTTGGGCGATCGGTGGAGATTTCGATTCTTTTATGTCAATGATTTGCGTATTGTCTCGTACGATTGTTTACAAATCAAAATAGAGTTGTTACATTAATTTACAGAAGGACGAAATCACTCGCACGGAGGCACTGATGAACGCAGGTCAAAGCATTGATAAAGATGGCAAGCTCAACTACTATGCCATCGAGCCGAAGATCTATGTTGAAGAGCAATCCCGCGCGGGTTTCACCGAGTATGCCGAAAAACTTAACGGTCGCTTGGCAATGCTGGGTTTCGTTTCTCTTGTTGCTTTTGAAGCGCTCGCCGGAAAAGGTTTAATTGCGTGGTTTGCCAACCTGTAAATCGCGAGCTACACGACCGAAGCAGCAACTAGCTCGACAATATCCTCAAACGTTACAGACACCACAACACAATCGCTAACAGGATTTTGAAGATGACTTTTACAACTGACCGATTCACCAACCCCACCTCTACCTTCGATATCGTTTCGTCTACGCTCGCCACTTTCAAGCGTCTGAGTACGGACGATCAGCTCGGATTGCTGTGGGTATTGTATGAAAACATGGGTGGCGCGATTACTCCGGCCGCTCCTGGTGCGGCGCGCCTCCAGTTGGCCGCAGGACTGCTCGAGCGCGTCAAGTCCATGTCCTTCCAAGAACAGCTTCAAGTTCAGCGCGACCTCGCTGATAAAGTTGAGACTCCCGAGACCCGCGCCTATGGTGTTCTGAGCAACAATAACAAACTGGCGTTCTGGTTCCAACTCGGTGAGTGGATGCGCTCGGGTGAAGCGGTTCCCGTTCCCGCCAACTACAAGCTCTCCTTGGATGCCAATCGCGTTTTCGACCAAATTGCTCGCTTGGAATTCAACCAGCAAATCACGATTCTCCGCCAAGCGGTGGTGAACATGGGTATCGATCCCCTCGCTTAATCGATCCCATTCAATTTATCTAAGAAGTGTAACAGACGCTTTTAATAGATACTAAAGAGTTGGCAGCTCGAGGCGATCGCCTCGAGCTTTTTTGGCGATCGCTCCAAGCCGAATGGGTGTTGGCAAGTCGAGAGGCTCGGGACGCGGGGGACAAAGGAAACCCTAACGAGCGAAGCTTCTTAAGATTTTCTAAATTATTTTTAACTTCATCACATCTATTTTTTGTTGGTATTATAAGCTGAATAAGTCAGCAAACAATGAGGTAAGCATTCAGCTATCAGCCGTCAGCCATCAGTTTGTTTCAAGCCCCCAAAGCTAGAATTTCAACGGATTCTCATGCCACAGACTCCCAATTTCGCGCGATCGCGAGAACTCTGATTCAACCGATGCCGAGTGCATTTTCGTCTTTAGCTGAAAGCTGATAGCTGAGTGCTGAATGCTTACACGATGAGTCTAATGTAATCTATTGCTTGAAAATCTATCGATCGCAGTCAATTTACACGAAGCGTAAATTCGATTTAATTTAGGGTGTTAGTCTTCAGAGATCGGAGACTCAATGCGATAAAGTGCTGTTGTGGGTAATCTATCCTCAGTTCGGTTTTTCTTTCACAAAATGCTGACCGTGGGGTGTGGCTCGATGTCGATCGTCTCAACATTATTTTCGAGCGAACTTAACCTCGATCGAATTGTACGACATGGATATTTTACTTGTTGATGATAATATCAATAACCTCCGCCTTCTCTCCGCAATTCTCGAAGATAAAGGATATCAAGTCCGAAAAGTAACCAACAGCCAATTTGCACTCAAAACTGTTGACCTCGCGCCACCGGACTTAATCTTATTAGATATTAATATGCCCGAACTCAACGGTTACGATCTGTGTCGCCGTCTCAAAGCCAGCCCGCGATCTCGCGATATTCCGATCGTTTTCCTAAGTGCTTTCTCTCAAGTCGAGCAAAAACGAGAAGCATTTCATGCCGGGGGAGTCGATTATATTACCAAGCCCTTTCAAGTTGAAGAAGTGTTAATGCGGGTGCAACACCAACAGATGTTGTACCGATGTCAGCTCGCGCGCCAACAAGCAGCCAAAGAAGCGCAACTCTTACAAACCATTGCCCTGGCTCGCGCGCGACAACGCGATCGAAGGTCGTTCTTGAAAACCACCTTGGCAGCAGTTTGTCAGACCCTACATTGGGATATTGGAGAGATTTGGCGGGCCGAAGGATTGCACTTGCAGCTTGAAGATGCAACCTATACCAGCGATGGCAGTTTTGCTGAGTTTGTCTGCGAGCGTCGCACCGAGCATTTTCAAATCGATCGCGATTTACCCGAGCGAGTTTGGAAGTCTGACGAACCCGAATGGACGATCGATCTCGACGAAGCGTCCCCCTTCTTTGGTCGTTCTACTGCGACCGTAGCCGGGTTAAAATCGGCTTTGTGCCTACCGATTTGTTGCCACCAACATCTGTGGGGAATCTTTGCGTTGTACGGTAAAGCGCGTCACAATTTCGATCGCCCCGAGCTGGAGCTACTCGAAGCCGTTGCAGCTTGTTTGTGGTAAAGCGCTGTGGAATTGGACTGAAAAAGATGGAGAGATAAGCCTCGGATAGAGGTGGATAGGGCGATCGTGTCATTGAATCTTCCTATTTTATTCCCGAAAACTTCAGAAGACTAAATTGGTTTTTGCCAATTCAAGTAATTTTGCGGATGACATGTCTTTCAAAATTACGATATAACAAATCCAATTCTTCCTGGCAACTTTACCGATCGAGAAAGGGAATAGGGCAACATTTGGATGGTGGAGATCGGGGTATTTTCTCATCTCAAACATCTGAGAAAATACGGAAATTCAGGATTTTTACCGAGCCAGCGTTCTGAAAATTTTCACAGCAGTCGTGCGATGTCATAAAAGACGATCGGCAGGTTCAGTTCTCAAAGTTATCCTCCTGTCAGAGTCCGGATTAAGTTAAAATTCATGGGGTTCTACACTCAATCTCATCCCGCTGGAGAAGAACCTTAAATTTTGTTTAAAAAAGGTCATAACTTCTTTTTTAGTGATTTCAAAAAAATTGTATTTTTATGTGGAAACTGGATAGCTCTTCTGCGGACACCCGTACTCATACGGTTTCAGATCTAGACGAGATCGAATCTCAAGGAGAGATTCTCGTTGTTGATGACGAACTTGACAATTTAAAATTCTTCTCAACGGTACTGTGCAATCGCGGGTATCGCGTTCGGCAGGCAACCAGCGGTGAAGTTGCCATGAGAGCAGTTCGCCTGGAACCCCCCAATTTAATTCTGCTCGATATTATGATGCCCCAAATGGATGGATATGAAGTTTGCCGTCAGTTCAAAACCGATTTGACGCTACCAGATATTCCCATCATTTTTATGAGTGCTTTGGGCAACGGATTCGACAAAGCAAAAGCATTTAATGTTGGGGGAGTGGACTACATAACCAAACCCGTTCAGGTGGAAGAAGCGATCGCCCGCATCGAGCACCAACTGACCATTCGCCGCTTGCAAACCCAACTCCAAAAGAAAAACCGATCGCTCGAGCAAACTCTCGATCGCCTCAAAAAAACCCAAGTCAAACTCATCGAACGCGAGAAAATGTCGGGTTTGGGAACGCTCGTGGCGGGAATCGCGCACGAAATGAACAATCCGGCAAATTTTATCTATGGAAATATTGACCCTGCGAGTGAGTACGCGAGGGACTTATTCTCTTTGCTCGAGCTTTACCAACATCACTATCCCCAGCCCGTTCCCGAAATTGAAGAAGCAATTGAAGCGCTCGATTTAGAATACATTCAAGAAGATTTCCCCAAGCTCCTGCAATCCCTCAATCATGGAGCCAGCCGAATTCGCGATATCGTCACAGATTTGCGCTGTTTTGCCTCTCTCGATTGTGCGCCCCTCAAAATTGCCGACTTTCACAGAGGTCTCGAAAGTACGTTGCAATTACTGCAACATCGCCTCCGGGCAACGAACCACCGTCCGGAAATTGAAGTGCGCTGCGAGTTCGATCGGCTCCCTCCCCTAGAGTACTATCCGGCTCAGCTCAACCAAGTCTTTTGGCATTTGCTTAACAATGCCATCGATGCGATCGAAACGAGAATCGAGAAAAGAGCGTTGGATACCAAATTTCGATCGCCTCCCCCATTAATTGACATTCGCACGACCCTTCTCGATCGAAACTGGGTTGAAATTCGGATTGCCGATAATGGTGTTGGTATTCCCAAAAATACTCAAACTCGGATTTTCGAGCCGTTTTTTACCACCAAGCTCGTCGGAGCGGGAATGGGACTGGGATTGGCGACGAGTTACTCGATCGTGGTCGAACAACATGGGGGAAATTTGGAATTTGAGACCCAAGTTGATGGGGGAACTGAATTTATCGTTCAACTCCCCGTAACGCGACAATTGCGAGGCGATCGAGATCGTCCGTCTTCGTCGTCGAAATAGGCTCGAAATTTACTCGTAGAAGCGGGTGCAATAAACGATATTATCGACGATTCCATCCCGACCGCCTTCGATATATCCTCGTTCCGGGTGGTTAATCGGTTGCCAAATGACTCCCATCGCATCGACGATCGAAACCCCATTGAGGCGAATCACCCCGCCATTGTTAGCAAAACCCAAGATTTCGCTGGTTGAGTCCGGTTGAGCGAAAATTTCCAGCCCTCCCCGAGAGCGAACGTTCCGCAAATCCGCATCGTTACGGCCGCATCGCGCGGGTGTGACCGTCGGACGAATGACAACAGGTTTCTCGGGATTATTGTCCGGTTCGGGTTCGGGTTCGGAAGCTTCGCTACACAGATAAGCCCCCCAAACGTACCCTCTGTATTCTTCGGTGGCGATCGGCTGCCAATCCCCGGCTGGAGGAGCGACTTTTAGTACGGGAGTTCCCGGTGGCAGAGATTCTAGAATTCTACCGCCTGGGGTTTCCCGCAGGTTCAGCGCCGAAATTCCCGAGCAAACGAGAACTTCTTGAGCGGTCGGCTGCGCTCGAACCAGGGTCGGAGTTAAAAGAGCGACAAGTGATACTCCTGCGATCGGTAGATTAAATTTCATGCTTTTTGTCAGAATTCTCAACAGATGAGTCAATATTACCGGACGATCGCTCTATGTTGGGGAGATTGGGGAGATTAGCGAGAGGGGACGGAGATACGGTGACGCGGTGACGCGGAGAGAAGAGGGACAAGGAAGAATTGTGTATCTTGCATTTACTCTCCCTCACCTCCCTCATCTCCCTCATCTCCCTCACCTCCCTCACCTTCCTCACCTCCCTCATCTCCCCCACCTTCCCCTATAACTAAACGCGCACTTCCAAACCGCCTTGGTTGAGGGACTCGGTGAGAGCGCTCAGAATTTTGACGAGTTTAGCACCAACCCATCCCGAAGAAATATCGCACGGTCGGGATTCTCCTATGCAGGTGAGAAAGCGATCGCACATTTGTTTGAGGGGTTCGGCGGGTTCGAGTTCGAGTACGTCACGGCTTTGGTCTGTGGGAATCCAGTAGCCATCGCGCAGTTCCAGGCGACCTCGCTGAATGACTAGGGGGGCAACGGACGACATCTCATCAAAAATGAGGGTTCCCCGAGCACCCACAACTGACAATCGCCGCTGTTTGTCTGGATTGAACCAGCACAGGTGAATCGTTGCCTGGAAACCGCTCGGATAGATGAGTTTCGCCCAAACCACGTCGGAGAGACCGTTGGGGAAGAGAGTACGATCGAGCTTATCGGTCGCGCTTTGCAGCCAAATATTTCCCGTAGCGGCAACGCGATCGGGAAATTCTCCCAACCAGGTATTAAAAATGGCAATATCGTGAATAGCTAAATCCCAAAGCGCATCGACATCGGGACGCACTGGTCCCAAGTGAGTGCGAGCGGCATAGCCGTAGCGTAACTCTCCTAACTCTGCGTTCCGAATTACATTTGCACCGCGCTCTACTGCCGGATGGAAGAGATAGGTATGGTCGATGAAGAGTTGCCGTTGCTGTTTTTCGGCAAGTTGGCATAACTCCAAAGATTCTTCGGGATTGAGAGTCAGGGGCTTTTCGGAGAGAACGTGGTAGCCGAGATCGAGGGCATCGGAAATCAGCGAGTAATGGGTGGATGCGGGGGTTGCTACGGCGACTGCTTCGATGCGATCGCTCATCTGACGGATTTGATTCCAACTGGTTGCGAGCACCACATCCGGGGAAAGCTCGAACTGTCCCCAGAGAGCTTCGAGTCGATCTTGACGGGGATCGACGATCGCCACGACCTTTGCGTCGGGATGGTTGAGAAAGTTACGGACGAGATGAACGCCCCAGCGTCCCACGCCCAAAATGGCAATTCCAGTCATATTTGTTAATTCTCGGTCAATAGCTCTGAGTTAATCTTTTCTTGGGAACGGAGGGGGAAAGGGGGAAACGGGAGAGTAAGTGCAAAGTTAAAAATTAAAAATGCAAAATTTTCCTTGTCTCTCTCTCCCGAAGCCTCCGAAGCCTCCGAAGCTTCCCAAGCTCCCCCAGCTCTCTATTCCCCATTCCCCTCATCTCTAGCTTCGCGCACCTTCCGTTGCCGTTTGAAATGCCGTTCGGGCCGCTTCTTGTTCGGCGGCTTTAATCGATCGCCCTTTTCCTTCACCCAAGCATCGATTTTGCAACCAGACTTGAGCGCTGAAACGTTCGGCACTCCCGTGAACGGGATTAATTTCGAGAACGCGGTATTCGGGAAGGATTTTATATTGAGCTTGCGTCCATTCTTGCAATGCGGCTTTGTAATTTTGACGGGCAGGACAGGCGCGGATTTCTTCGGTTAGGGTTTGAAAGTGGGAATCGAGCCAAGGACGCACCAATTCGAGGGTATGGGTACTCAGGTAAAGAGCGGCGGCGATCGCTTCGAGGGCATCGGCGAGTCGGCTTGCCATTCCTACTTTATCTCCCGTCGCGCTCCCGGCAACCAGAAGATAGCGGTCTAAGCCGTAGCTGCGGGAAATTTTGGCCAAAACGCGATCGCTCACCAACACCGATCGAATCGCCGCAAATTCTCCCACCTCTAAATCCGGGTAAGTTTGCCACAAAAACTCGGCGGCCGCCAATCGGATGGCAGCATCGCCAATAAATTCAAGCTGTTCGTAATTGGCGCGCGCGGAAGCGGATGGGTGGGTTAGGGCTAAGTCGAGTAAAGACCAGTTCGCTTTTGTCTGTTTGGGCAACCCAAGCTTGCGCACGAGCTTTTGCAATTGCTGCTGGCGGTGGAAAGGGATCGAAGACATGGACGAATCGGATTTAGGCGATCGGGGCGACGCTTGTTCTAGAATACACTGCCGCTTTAGCACCCGCTCGCAACTCGCGCCAAATCGCCTGCTGGTGCGGAAGACAGGAGAATTCCCGGATAGACGGCACTCCCCCAACTCGGATGGACGATCGCGGCGCAATCCCCTGGCAATCGGGCAAATCCCAAAGTGGCGATCGCCGCAGTTACGTCGTCGTGACGCACGGAACCGGGGCGGGAAATCAGGGGATAGCCGGATTTGGGATCGATGGCATCTGCGGCAAAACCACCAGCGTGCAGGCGAGGAAGAATCGCTTCGGCTAATATTAAAAATTGCGCCCTCAACCGATCCTTTTCCCGTTCGACTTCAGGATTTTTTTGGATGAGAGGTACGTGCGATCGTTGCAGGATAATTAAAATTGAGGCGATCGACACCTGCCAGTTCGGGACGATTTGGGCTTGGTGGCGCGCGACGAAGGGACTCGGCACGCCCAGCCACAGTTCTAAGGTGCGATCGGTTAAATCGACGGGCATAACTTACGTTCCGCAATTCAACTGGGCAGCTTCCATCTCAATCGGGACAAATGCAAACCCAGATGATTCTGCCTTGCAGGGAACCAGCCGCACCCATTCTGCTTCTAGATCTTTTCGATCGCCCGTATATGGGTCAAACTGAATTTCACCCGTTGCCCCTTGAGCGCTAAACCCTCGATTTTCATCTCGATCGTTCGACTCGTCAGCGCCCCGTTCGCCTTCTGGTCGATCGCTTGCACAAAAACGATCGCTCGAGCCTAAAAAAGGGATCGACGGTATCAAACGTCTCCAAGGACTCGAATCCTCGCAAACAGGTTGTTCGGTCAGTACTTCTTCTCGATTCGGGCTGCGAAGGATTTGCTGCATTCCTCGACGGCTGGGGCGATCTTGCAATTGGATCGCTCGAACGATCGCCCGTGCGGCATCGTAGGCGAGGGCAGTATTACCGCTCACCGAGCCGCCCCACAGTTGGCGTGCCGCTTCAGGAAACTCTCGATTGGAACTGGTGAGGGGATGCCAGGGAACAGAAATCGTTATTTTTTCTAGAGATGGAAGTCGAGCGGCATTTTTCAATGTTTTCGGGTTGTAAAGACTCCACCCGCCGACAATCCAGTTTCGATCGCCATTGGCAACTAGCATTTCGATTGCGTTGTCTACGGAATCGGAAACTTCAGCATCTGGCATCAGGACGATCGCCATATCTCCCCGATTGCGAACGTTCGCGATCGCCTTTTTGGCATCAAATTCGTCTTGATGGAGATTGGGATTATTGTCAATTTCAACAATCGTCCCCCCCTTCAGACCAAATTCAAATTTAAACTCTTCTGAAAAACAATAGCTAGACTGACTTTCGTCGTTATAAAAAATAGTGGCTCGGGTGATGCCCAGATCTTGGATTAAACGATCGGCAAAAACTTTAGCTTGAGTTGAAGTCGAAGGAGCAGTTCTGGAAAAGAAAGCGTAAGGACCTTCGTTCGGACAGTCCGGAATCCCCGCAGGGGAACGCAGTGCCAAAGTACTACCCGGAGAAATCGTAACGAGCTGGTTTTTCTCGTAGATATCGAGGGTTTCCAGGGTGATATTACTTGAAGAGTGACCGATATTTCCCAATAGATCGGGAATTTGAGATAGGGAGGTTGCCACGGAGCGCGCTCGATCGACTTGATTTCCATCATCGGTAATTATCACCCGCAGACCTTTTAATTTTTCATTTTTTTCGATCTGATTTTTGAACTGAGGGTCGAGCGTTGGTATATTCAAGGTTCGATTGCGCTCGAAGAGTTCTAAATTGACTTCAAATTGAGCTTGGGCCACTCCTTGCAAAAGTTCTGTGGATAAATCGGAGTCGATCGCTTCACCTTCATTATTTTCACGAATCGGAACGCTAATCGAAATTGTATAATATTCAAAATCGTTGACTTCCAAAAAAGTATTATTAAAATAAATAAAAGCTTCTGGATCTCGGGTATCGTTCCAAGCTGTTCTAAAACTTTTGAATGCTTTGCGATAACTCAATTTTTGACCGAAGCAATTTTGCCATTTTTGGAAATCGATAAACCATAAAATAAATGGTAAATTCTGCCGGCTCGATCGACACTCAAAAATATAGTCTCTCCCGTTTTGTTTCGGGATGCTGCTGAAGTCAGACAAGAGAATTTGTTCGCCCGCGCTCAAACGATCGTCAGATACAAAAGAATAGGTTTTCGGACTCAACAGTCTATAGAGGGAGATCGACGCGGCAACGATCGAAACAGCAAGCAAACCTCGATACAGCTTGGGTTTGAGATGGGGTTTTAGGTTCTGCCAACGGGAATTGGTATGAGTTGGGGAAGCCGAATCGAGAGCGGGTAATGCCGTCGAATCGGGTACATTCGGTGACTCAATGCGATCGAATTCTGTCTCGGGAACGCCTTCAACCAACTCCGATAAATCGAGATCTTGCAAATCCGCCAACACGTCATCGACCGATGGGTAGCGCTGGTTGAAGTGATAGCGTATCATCTGATTTAAGATGGCTTCGAGGCGATCGTCTACTGTCACCATCGATCGATCGGGAGTTGAGAAATGCCAAACAATTTCTCCTGTCTCTTTATCCGTTAGCAATTGAGTGGGATGCAATCCCGTTAGCGCTTGGATGGCAGTCATCCCCACAGGATAGATATCATTGTAGGGTTCGCAAATACAAGGTCGAGAGATTTGTTCCGGTGGCGTGTAATGTTCCGAAAAGATCGCCCGAGTCCGGGTGACCGTTCCCGAATCCGTCGTCTCCAAACTGCTGATTTCTCGCACCGCGCCAAAATCAACGAGAACGATTTTGCGATCGCGATCGCGTCGAATTAGGTTAGCGGGTTTGAGATCGCGATGAACGATCCCATGGTGGTGGACGACTTGCAAAACCTTTAAAATATCGCGCAAAAACGCCACAACTCTGGCTTGAGACCATTGCAGTCCATCGGTGAGTTCCTCGTTCAAAGGTCGTCCTTCAATGTATTCTTGGACGAGATAGAAGCAGCGATTTTCCTCGAAGCGATCGAAAAGCTGGGGAATTTGTGAATAGGGAATTTGCGAATGCCGACCCAGATTCTCTAATGCGTCTGCTTCCCGATCGAAATCCTTTCTCGCTTTTGCCAAAACCCGATCGTTCTCGGATTTGGGTAAGGGAATTTCCTTCACGGCACGTTGGGGATTGCCCAGGCGCGCTAAATCCCTTGCTAAATAGGTCACGCCAAACCCACCTCGTCCTAATTCGGCAATGATTCGGTAGCGATCGCGTAACTTATCTCCAGGATTTAGACACATGAATGGCAAACTATCCCCACATGCTCGCAGTGTTATCCATCTTAAAGGGATTGGTGGGGAAAGACACAGGGACGCTGGGGAAGCTGGGAGAGAATGAATGCGCGCATTAAAAATGCAAAATTCTCCTTGTCTCCCTTGTCTCCCTCATCTCCCTCATCTCCCTCATCTCCCTTGTCTCCCTCATCTCCCTCATCTCCCTCATCTCCCTTGCCTCTCCTAACAGAACGCTCATCGGTGGATCGCCTAAAATTTGTAACGAGACCAGCACTAACTCCCATCGATTGGGGATAAAACAACATGACGCAACCGCCGAAAAATTTTCTTGCGTGGATGGTTCGATCGCCCTTCGGATTAGTTTGGGGAGCCACCTATCCCGTGCAAGCTCTCGTTTTGATGTTTCGCCATCCCAATTTGTGGGGATACATTCTCGTCCCCATCATTGCCAACGCTGTCATCGGGATTGCCTTGTACGTCAGCTTGCTGCTGCCGGGTTTACAGGGTCTCGATCGCCTCATCCTTACCCTATCCGCTCGGTTTTCCGCCATCTTGGCAGACTTACCCCGTTGGCTGAGTTGGCTGGCGGTACTCGATAACGTCCTCGAAGTTCTCTTGCAAGTCCTGCTGGTTCTCGGGTTACTGCTGCTGACGGGGTTCATCTTGGTACAGTTTGGCACTCTTCTCGGTTCCCCCTGGTACGGTCAACTGTCCGAACAGTTGGAAAAGCAGCGTTTGGGCGAGGCATTCGTTGCTCCTCCCGAAGGATTGGGAAATGCAGTGCAAGATATTTGGCGGGCGATCGCTTTTGAGTTGAAGAAGCTGGTTCTCGTCGGCAGTTTGGGGGTGCTGTTGTTACTGTTGAACTGGTTTCCTCCGGTGGGAACGGCGATCGCTGGTATTGGCGGTATTGCTATCGGCGCGCTCACCTTCGGTCTTGATTTTCTCGATGCGGCCTTAGAACGCCGTCGCCTGCGATTTCGAGAGAAACTCGCGGTTCTAATTCGCCAACTTCCTGCTAGCGGTAGTTTTGGGCTGGCGTGCTTCTTTTTGTGCGCGATTCCGGTGGTGAGTTTCGTTACCATTCCCCTGTGCGTGGCGGGGGGAACTCTGTTTTTTTGCGATCGGATCTGGCCGATACACTTTGCTCCCGAATTAACTTCAGAGTCAGTTCGGGAGCAAAAGCCTTAGATGAGATAGATGTAAGTTGCCTTTTAAGGTGCCATCATGGCGATCGACCTGGCATCTGTAGGTTACGAGCGAGAACCGTCGGCGACCCCTCAGACCGCATTGGCGAGAGGTCGCGCCTCAAAAGACGCTGCGTCGGTGAGGTAGCGCAGAACGGAGTCGATCGTTTCTGCTTTCACCCAACCCTTACGAACGGCCACTTCTCCAAATCGCAAGTTAGCTCGATCTTGTTCGAGTAAAATCTCGTTAATTTGGCGATCGTCGAGTAACTTCGCTCGTTTGAGATAATATCCGATGGGTTGCACTCGCGAGCTGGTTGCGACCTGTGGCAGGTACTCGGCAAAAAGGTCAACGGTTTCTCGTTCCAACCATCCTCGGTTGGTAATAATTTCTCCGAAGCGCAAACGATTTTCTTGAGCTTGTTGAAATTCGAGTGCCAGGGCTACTTGCTCGGGGGAGATCAGACCCGCTTCTCGCAGAATTTGCCCCAATGGAAGTCCTGCAAACGCGGGTTCGAGGGCCGGCTCGAAAGGCGCTTGGTAGAGATTGAATTTCTGTTGGAGTAGCAGCCAGAAGAAGGGTAAATCATCGACGAGATAACGCTTCCACAGCCGTTGGGGTTCGCTCTGGAGTCGGTACAGCCACTCGAGTCCAAAATCACTCATCCATTGAGGAGAGCGGGGTTTTTCTCCGGCTTCAAAGTCGATCGTCGCGCCGATGGCGAGGAAGGTTTTGATATTCTTCAAGCGGGAATGATACTTAGCAATCCAATTTTCTTGCTTGGGTGCGCCGACACCGATTGCCAGTACGGTTGCACCCGATCGATCGATCCGCTCGATAATTTGCTCGCACTCTACCTCATTCTTCTCAAAACCAAAGGAGGGAGAGTAAGCATCGACGATGATGTCCCAGCCAATGTTCTGGTTAATATTTTCTTGTGCTTTGAGGGCAACACCTTCTGCCGCTCCAAGCAAAAATATTTTTGTATCTTTTTTATCTTTGCAGTAGTTATAAAATTCTGGAAATAAATCCGACCCCGAAATTTTTTCTTGAATTGGGGTTCCTAAAAACTTAGAAGCATAGACCAAAACTTTACTGTCGCACACTCGATAAGTTGAAGCTTGGTAGGTTCGGTAAAATTCTCGGTCTTTTTGTAACTTAACGAGATGATCGACATTTGGCGTGAAGACGATGCCACCGCGATAAGCGAGCTTTTCGAGCAACTCGTTCATCGTAAAATTATCGATCTCAACATTCAGAAGCTGAACTTTATCGCTAAATTGCTTAATAGTTTTCATTCTGCTTATGACCCCTAGTGTGCGATCGGGAGCGATCGCTTTTACTCTCATCAGTAATAGTCTCGCCATATAGTCTATCGAATTTCAGGCTAAGAAAATTAAAGTTTTCGATAAGAAACCATGTGGAGATTACGAATGGACTTTATCGTTTCAGTCTGGTCTTATCTAGAGAGATTCAGTAGATTTACAAATGTGAATTAGTTGTGGATTAATATGAGTGGAGCGTTTCCCTGTTGAGGGGTTATGCCCCCTAATATAGCAAATTTTCACGTTGCGATCGAAAATTTCTCCGGAACCGTTGCAATTGCAAGTAAACCCCAAGCGCACAGAGGGCAGAACGAGATAGGCGGATGAAGAGCGATTGGGGGAAGAACGGGTATCTGTCATCAGTGATGTCAACATCAGGTAAACCGTTGACAAAGCCTTAACGATCTGATAATTGCATATTTCGCGAGATCGAGTGGGAAAGTTGGGTTGCGGGGAACAAGCTCGAAAGACGTAACGAGATGGTTGCGGTATATGGGTGACAACTTAAGAGTTAAGTTAAGAAGTTCGATCGACGGGTGTGGGTGAGCGGGGAAAGAAAAATACAGGTGCGAGATCGAGCTATCCCAACCCAATTGAATATCGCGATAGCTATCAGTTATCGAGCCGCCATATTACCGATCGAAACCTGCCAATCAGTTTGCATTTTTCTCCCTTTCTCCTTGATGAATGAAACACGAGTCTTCTCGATATCGTCGCGTTCTTACATCTGATGTGCCATGGTGTCAGCCCGATATCGCTCGTCACCTCTATCCACCAGACTGATGACGAGCGCGATAGATCGTGTCATCTCATAGACAGAGGTTTTCAGTAGTATAAAGTACAAACTATCAATTGCGAGAGCATTGAGAAGCCACAAGCGGTAAGTTTAAATACATATCAATATCAGCTTATCCGTAGTTTTACTGAATTTTTAGAAATTTTAAAGTTTACTCCGGATTGCCTAACAAGAGGTGCGTAAACAGGAATAGAAGCTCACAAATGGAACGTTAATTATGCGCATCTATGGAACTATTGCCATCTCTACTCTTTTGTTTGCGGGTGTAGCTGCAAATGCCCAAGTTGCAAGTGCGGTTACTAACAGCATTCAGTCTAACGATTCCATCTACCAAACTCTAACTCTTGAAACACAAAATGTGTCCGATCTTGCCCCCTATCGAGGTAGTGGACGCTAATATTCAGGGTCACTTGTCCAATCTCCTCGCAGACGATTACAACTGGTAAATGCCCGTATCTTCAATTCTAAGGTGCGGGCATTTCTATATGAAATCGTAGTTATCTAGAGAAAAATCAAGTGAATGACTGAATGCTGACGATTTTCCTAGGTTTCTGTTTCCATCGCTTTTTGAATCGCTTTTTGACTCGCGGCTTGGTATATTCGATCGAGATCGTTTTTCACCGCATCTGCTTCGGAAGCAGACGATCGCCCGCTATTTTTTCCACTTGTTTTTGCTAGTTTCGCCAAAGCCGCCGTTCCTAAAATATCTAAAACTGTATTACTATCTGTCGGTGGAGAAATAACCACTAAAGAGGATTCGAGTTGGCGATCGTAGTGCCAAAATTCTTCGAGGTCGATCGCTATTTTGTCCGCAATTTCCGATGCGGGTTTTTCCCCTTCGGTGACTTGTGCCTTATCGCCGCGAATTTGTCGCAGGGCCGCGATAATTTTGTCTTGGCTGCATCCTCGCAATTGAAATAACACAAAGGGATCGTCGGCAAAGCGATCGCCGAGTAAGGTGTAGACGGCAATAATATGCTTGCAGGGATTGGCTTTGTCCGGACAGCTACAGCGAGATCGAATTTCGGAGAGTTTAAACGGAAACAGCCTCAGTCCGTTAGCCGCAAACACATCTTCAATATTTTGCGGCATCTCCCCTGCCATTAACTTGGCCGAGAAAATTGCTCGTTCGGACATCGTTTGGACGATACAATCCCAATCTTCATCGGTAAACGTTTCTAACCACAACGATTGCTGATAGGGTTCCGGTTCGCTACCCCGAACGCTAGAAACAATTTTATCGCCTTGAAAATTGATGCTGAGGACGTTTCCCTGTCGCGCATAATTGCGACCCCGTTCCAACCGCTTTTTGAAGCGATATTTATCGAGGAGTGCCAGCCATTGCTGCACCCACCATTCGCGATCGGAATCGATCGCGTAACCGGTTCCCATATTTGGCTGATATTCCATCGGCATGGACGATTTTATCCCTTTGTAAGTTTTGAATTACGTCTTTTGAAGGCTTTAGTTGTTAAGAGCACGGGAGGAAAGACACTCCAGGTGCAGGGACGCTTTCCAGAAGAGAGACAAGGAGGAAAAGGAAGAATTGAAGAATTGCCAATCTTGCCTTCTCTTCTCCATTCTCCATCACCGCGTCCCCGCGTCCCCGCGTCCCCGCGTCATCTCCCCCATCTCCCCCAGCTTCCGTTTCCCCGTCTCCCCTAATCCTCTTCTGCGATCGCGGCATCACGATCGAGGAGGAGTAAATTCCGCAGACCGTCGGTATCGAGTTCGGTCAACCAATCTTCTCCAGACCCGACGACTTGTTCGGCGAGGGCTTTTTTACTTTCGATTAAATCGTGAATTTTTTCTTCTAAAGTACCCGTACAGACAAATTTATGAACTTGAACGTTACGGGTTTGTCCGATGCGAAATACCCGATCGGTTGCCTGATTCTCAACTGCCGGATTCCACCATCGATCGTAATGAAAAACGTGGTTGGCGCGGGTTAAGTTTAACCCCGTTCCTCCAGCTTTAATCGATAGTATCATAATCGGCGGAGCTTGGGGATCGTGCTGGAATCGATCGACCATTTCCTCTCGTTTGTTTTTGCGAGTAGACCCATACAAAAAGAGAATTTCTCGTCCGAATTTTCGTTCGAGATAGGGTTGTAAAATCTTGCCCCATTGAGCGAATTGAGTAAAAATCAACGCTCGATCGCCTTCTAATATTAATTCTTCGAGCATTGCCTCGAGCCGTTGTAATTTTCCAGAAGATTTGGCAAAATTTTCAAATTCGGCGATCGAAAGTGTTGGCTTCGATTTTGCCCCTTTTGCTTTCGACCCTTTCGATTTTGACTCTTTAGACTCTTCTAACAACTGAGGATGGTTGCAGACTTGTTTTAGCCTGACCAACAGCGATAGTACCATTCCTCGACGTTGAATGCCCTCGGCCGATTCGATGTTATCTAAAGACTCATCAACAATCTTTTGATATAAGGTAGCTTGCTCGCCAGAAAGAGGGCAAAAGACAGCATTTTCCTGTTTTTCTGGTAAGTCTTGAATGATAGTTCGATCTGTTTTCAGGCGGCGGAGAATAAACGGCTGAACCAGCGAACGTAAGGTTTCTAAAGAAGCCGTATCTCCATATTTTTCGATCGGGATGGCAAACCGCCGCTTGAAGAAATTCTGTCCCCCCAAATAGCCGGGATTGAGAAAGTCCAAAATCGACCACAGTTCCGACAGGCGATTCTCGACGGGAGTCCCCGTGAGAGCGATGCGAAATGTTGCCTCTAACTGCCGCACCGCTTGAGATTGTTTGGCCGTTGCATTTTTAATATTTTGTGCCTCGTCGAGGATCGTTCCTTGCCAGTCTACTTTCTGCAAATCTTTTAAATCCCGATAGACCAAGGAATAGCTGGTAATGACTAAATTTTTCTTGGCAACCGTACTGGCGAAGGTTTTTCCTTTGAGCCGCTTATCCCCGTGATGGACGAGGGTTGTTAAAGAAGGGCCAAACTTCTTCACCTCCCGTTCCCAGTTTCCCAGCACCGAAGTGGGACAAACCAACAAGACGGGACTATTGAGCGCTTCTCGTTCTTGGAGGTGTTGCAAAAATGCGATCGTCTGGATGGTTTTCCCCAAACCCATATCGTCAGCCAAACAAGCCCCCAGTCCCCAGCGTTCCAGAAATGTCAGCCAGCCGACCCCGCGAGATTGATAGGGTCTCAACTCTCCACGAAAGGCTTCGGGTGGGTCAATCGGTTCGATCGAAGTATTGCCCGCCAGTACCGACATCAACTCTTCGAGAGGGCCGCTCGCCTCGAACTCGACCACGGGCAGTTTTTCTACCATCTGCGTATCCCCAGAACTCATGCGCAGGGCATCTTCGAGGGAAAGAGACATTTTATCCCGGCGCTCGCGCAAGAAGGCCTGAGCCGCCCGTACGTCTCCCGGTCGCAACTCCACCCATTCTCCATCGATTTCGACGATCGGACTGCCTTGGGTAATCAGTTCCTGGAACTGCGCGGCAGAAATTCGCCGTCCGGCCAGGGTCAGTTCCCACTTAAAGTCGAGCAAGCTTTGCAAACCCATTCCTTGGCGGCGTTTGCCCGGAGACTCGGCGCGAATGCTCAATCCCAGGCGACCGGTAGTACTCTCGGGATCGAGACCGGGAGGCAGAATCACTCCCAACCCGCTATCCTGGAACCGCCACACCATACTTTTGAGAAATTCGTAAGCTTGGATGGGCGTGAGGCGGCAAGAGGTCGGATGCTGGGTTTGCAAGCTTTCTTCGATCGGGGGATACATGCGCGATGCCAGCCCCAACCCTCCGAGCAGGGTTTCTTGGGGGCGTTCGATCGTGCGTCCGAGATAATTCAACTGTTCGACGGCATGACCCCAAACGACTTTCGCTCCGACGAGAAAATCCGGCTCGTCAGCCGCTTGCAAGACATATTCCAACGTCCAATCCCGTTGGCGCTCGCGGGCGGGTTGGAGGATAAAACAGGTGCGAAATTGGTTGGTTCCGGCGAGATAGGGTTGGACGGGGGCAATCCAAGTGGCGATCGCCGTTTCCAGGGCTTCGATGGCTTTAGCGTTGAGGTTAGGAGTGGCTTCTGGCGCGATCGCGGCTTGCAGCCAAGTTCCCACCTCGCCGCTAGCGGTGGGTTGGGTAGATTCATCGGCAATTTCCCGCACCTGAGCGTCGAGAGTCCCTTGGAGAAATTCCCGCAGTAAGTCTTGAGGCAAGGGGATGCCAAGATCTCGATTGCCGGGGGCAAAGTTCTCGGCAAAGCGATCGGTTTTGAGGTGGGCCAGGGCGGTTTCTTCATCGAGATAACTCAAACAGGCTCCGGGCATCTGTTTGGCGAAGCGTCCGAGGCGATCGCGATCGACAGCACTATCGAGTAGGGGTTGCCAGCAGGCGATCGCGCCTCCGTCGGCGGTACGTTCGAGTCCGGGGAGAAACTTCCGTCGCGTCAGTAAATCGAGAGTCCACCGGGCCACGTGAGACCAAAAGCGCAAATCGGAGCCGATAAAAGAGTCCGCTCGATCGAAACCGCCCAAGGGTAATTTTTGTAAAAAGTCGATCGCCGCTTTTGGCCCTAAGTGCAGCCCTTCAATTTGCCAGGGAAAGGGGACGAGATTCGATTTGGGTTCGGCGGCTGAATGTTGGGGAACGCGCTCTCCCGTCTCTAGGATTTGGGTGGGCAGGGCGATCGTCATCGATTGCCAGGGTTGGGTATCGCTATGACTGCGGCGTTTCCCTTTTTTGGGCGGATCGAGGACTCCTTCGAGAACCTGGCGACTGAGGCGATCGGTCTTTTGCAGGGTCGCCAGGAAGTCCTGGAGTTCGGCCGAACTCATGCCAAATGGGTGTAAGGGGATTTTGTTTGGAGTGGGAGTCTCGATCTCGTCAAGTCTGCGCCATGTTTCACCCCAAATCCACAAACCACGACCTAGAGGTTGGTTGCGCCAGCTACCGTGTAAAATCGCCATACCCTTTTCCTCTGCGGGGACTGTATTGAGTCTAACGCTACCCCGTCCCGAGAAAAAGTTCGTACGCGCGATCGGGGGGTGGGGAGGTGAGGGAGATGGGGAAGGTGAGGGAGATGAGGGAGATGAGGGAGGTGAGGGAGATGGGGGACAAGATACGCGCATTCTCCCTTGTCCTCCTTTCCCTCTCCGCGTCTCCGCGTCTCCGCGTCTCCGCGTCCTCTTAAACGCCACTCTTGGGCCCGCGAATCAACCGTAGGGCTTCTTCGGCAGCTTCGCGAACGTATTTATCGCGATCGCCACAGGCGCTTTCTAGCTCGGGAATGGTGGCTTTGGCTTCGGTACCGATACGTCCGAGGGCATCGGCAGCACTGCGACGAACCAGCCAATCTTCGTGACCGAGGGCCTGTTGGAGGGCGGGAACCGCTGCTGCTCCGATCCGCTCTAAAACGAACACCGCACTCGATCGCACTTCTTTATTTCGATCTTGAAGGGCTGCCTCAAACGCGGGAACGGCTTCCTTGGCTTCTGCGCCCATACTCCCGAGGGCATTGGCGGCATGGTGGCGCACGGCGGCGTTCCCCTGTTGGAAGGCTTCGACGAGATCGCCCACGGCACTGCCACCAATCCTACCGAGGACGATCGAAGTGAGGACGCGGACGTTATTATCTCCCTTTTTAAGGGCTTCGACGAGGGCGGGAATTGCGGACGTTCCCATCCGTTCGAGGGCAAATGCCGTGCCGGAGAGAACCTCGCTATCTTCGAGTTCGAGGGCTTCGACGAGGGCGGGAATCGCGGTCGTTCCCATCCGTTCGAGGGCAAATGCCGCTCCCGATCGCACTTCTTTATTATCTTTTTTGAAAGCGTTGACCAATGCCGGAACGGCATCGACTCCAATTTCAGCCAGGGCGACCGATGCATGGAGGCGGACTCTCTCATCTTCGTCTTCGAGGGCTTTGACGAGGGTGGAGACGGCCGAAGCGGCCCTGACTCCCATTTGTCCCAATCGAGCGGCCGCTCGCTGGCGCAGGTGGGTATCAGGGAGGGAAAGCTGAGAAATCAAGTCCCGGAGGCGATGTTTGAGCTGAGCCTGCTGGAGAATTTCAGGATCTAAACCCGCTCTTTCTCCCAATTGTTTCGGCAGCCACGAGGGAATGTCGAGTCCTTTTTGGCGGACGATGGCACAGTCGCGTACGGCTAGGAGAAAATTGCGGATACTATCTGGAGTTCCTTCGCGCGCGTCGAGGGTGGCGAGAAATTCTCGCCAGAGGGTTTCGTCCTCTCCAAAGATTTCCACCAGATATAAACCGGCAAGGTATTCGGCAAGGGTCGAACACATAAAGCCCACTCGGTCCTCAGAGCCTTCTAGCTCGAACCGTTGCAATACGTGGGTACTTTCAATGAGATCTTCTAGCTCGGCTTTGGCTCTGGCGCGATTGCCTCCTTGACTTTGCACGACAGCGGCGAGCGCATCGCGTTCGTTAACAAAAGTCGGCTGATAGGTTTGTTTGAGACATTCCCAGGCGATCGCTCGGGCATGGCGTTCGAGGGTGCTATGGGTGACAGAAAAACCGTCGTCCCGCACGGTGAGTCGCTCGAAGTAATCGAGTATTAAATCGGGGATATTTTCTGGCTGGCGATCGAGGTTGGGGTTTTGTTGGCGCTCGATCGTCCAGTCGGCATAGAGTTTGGCATAGAGCGGTACAATTTGGCGATCGCCGACTAGACTCGATAAATGATGGCAGATTTCAAAAAATTCCTCATTGTCGAACAGATGCCGCTTTTGATGCCATTGAAGATACACTTCGAGAAAGTTGGCCAGGGCTGCACCGTTGAGGGGGCGTAACTCGATGCGAACCATCGGTACTGCGACGGAGGCTTTCTCTAGAATGCCGAAACTGCTAGATGTGAGGACCCTTGCCGCAGTGGGAAAGGTCTCAAAGCTCGAATCGAGCCATTTTCGAGGAGCGCTCTGGATGCTCGAAAGACCATCGGCTAACACGAGCAGCCGACTGTAGCGCAATAACGATTCGACGAGTTTGGGGAAAATTGTTTCTCCGGTGGCGGCTTGCAGTTGGGTGCAAAGGATATCGATGAGGGTTCGATCGCCTTGAAATTCTCTTTCGAGTCGGATGAGATCGAGCCAGATGGGAAGCATCTGATGGGCAGCGAGGCGCGTCTGAGGATCGGCATCCATCGCCCAGCGTCCGATTTGCACGGCTAGGGTTGTTTTTCCCGCTCCTCCTTCGCCGACGATCGCCACGCAACCGTCCGATAGGGCAAAGGTCGATCGTAAATCGCGAGGGGCGAGTTCGAGAACGATTTTCCCGTTGAGGGTGACGGGAAGCCAAATGTAAGGAAACGATTCTTCGAGGGGATGGCCGGACTCGAACCATCGACGAACGGAGACCAGATGAACTTCAACCCAGGCATCTAACGCGCGAGGATGGTAGGCGAGCCAGAGGGAAAGATCGATCCCGCTCGATTTCAATCGTCTGTCGAGTTGGAGCAACCACAGGGGACGCAACCAAAAGATACCCCCGTAGCCCAAAACTAAAATCGCAGGCAGCCATAGTAAAGGCGAGCCGATCGCACTTGCTGGCAATCGGGATTGGGAAGTGTTTGGTGCGAGCGTTGGTGCTTCTTTCGGGGAAGTCGAAGCCGTTTGCGATCGCCCGGATATCTGCCCCGTCCCCACCCAAAATAGCGACAGGATAAAGCTTAATAAGGTTAGTTTGAATCCCGATGAGACTTTTCGATCGATGCAACCCATTCGCCTTGTGCGCTTGCGATGTTGGCGCTTGCGATTATTCATACATCAATCCTAACCGCAGAAGTTCTTTTCTGGGACAAGGGAGATGGGGGAGATGGGGGGACGCGGAGACGCGGGGACGCGGAGATGGGGAGATGGG
>JAXHUC010000279.1:0-1525 GCA_034189805.1 Cyanobacteriota bacterium | reverse complement strand
GAGGCCCGAAGCTGGGGTGAGGGAATGCAAGAGATCTCCGGTTGCCCGCTCGTGATAGCGCAGCTGGATTACCCCCGCCTCTTGAGTGCGATCGGCATCTAAGTTGACTTGGGTCAAAATCCCACCATCTCCAGGACTAAAAGCGACCGTTGCCGCAGACTCGAGAAAAGAGTCCTCGTCGCGATCGGCAGAAGTTTTGATAGTTCCAAGGGATTCGCGCCACACTCGGCGATCGTTTTCGAGATCCCACAGTTGCAATTCGAGCTTGTTATTCTTTTTGGTTTGGACGATTCGGGCAACTTGAGTTCCCGTTTCGTTGAGCGCTACCGCATCGACCCGAGTGCCTTCCTCCACTTCGATGGCGACGACTCGTTCCCCCGTTTCGGTATTCCAAACCTCGATCGAATCTCCGGCTTCCGTGCGGGTAACCAGCCGCTTGCCAGACGCGCTAAAACTAATTTGTTCGGGGTTGATGGGAATCTTCGCGACCGGTTCTCGCTGCCAGTAGACTCCAGCTTGAGTAACCACGTAGGGAGGATTGGGCAGTGAGGAAACCAGTTCCTCTCGCACCATAGTTTGATAGATAAATGCTGCTACTTCAGCACGGGTGGCATTGCGATTGGGGTTGAGTTGGGTGAGAACGGGATGGTTCACCACCAGTTGGGCTTCCGTCGCAGCCGTCATTTGGGAAAGGGCGTAATCGGGAATTTCGCTCGCATCCTCGTAATAGGACAAAATCCCCTCATCGTCACCGTCATAATCCAGACCGTTGGTGAGGGCGACGAAGGCTTGCACCCGAGGAATATTCACTTCGGGTCGGAAAACATTACCGGGATAGCCCGCCAGGAAACCGCCCGAACGAGCGGCGCGAATCGCATCAGCGCCCCAGTAGTCTGCGGAAACATCGCTAAACAGTTCCCCATCAGCGGCTTGGGATTTTAGAAAGGCTTGGCGCAAAATCGCGGCAAACTGGGCGCGAGTCACTGGCTCATCCGGTCGAAACGAACCATCGGGAAAACCGCTCAAAATATTGTATCCAGCCAGGGCTTCGATATAATCGCTCGCCCAATAGTCGTCCGAGACATCGTTAAAACGATCGGTCTGCGCTTGAACTGGGGCGATCGGGAGGGCGCTGAGTCCAATTCCCAAGCTACAAACTAAACCCAGGGATGTTTTTAACCAGGAATGTACGTTCATAATCTGTCTACTCTCAAGTAAAACTATTCAACACCAACAAATCGTCAGACATCTGAAAGATAAGGTCTACTTTTCTCGAAAGTCATAAAAAGGTTGCAGTTTTCGGTAATGCTAAGACCTTTTCATGAGATGTCTATAACTAAATTTTCAGGCATTGGATAATAAATACAATTCAAAAGAGAACAGATTGCAATCTGTCACAGTAAATTTGTAAGAATTTAGGTGGGATTTTAGATACAGCTAGGGTAACAATCTGTAGGGGCGGGTTTAGCAATATCTTGGGAGACTTGCCTAAAGTTATAAGTCAAAACCCGCCCTTACATCTTTT
>JAXHUC010000278.1:0-1550 GCA_034189805.1 Cyanobacteriota bacterium | reverse complement strand
TGTTGGCATGACTTCGGGTCAGTTTGCTCGGGGCAGCAACCGCTTGAGTTTGGGGTCTCCAGAATTTGCCAGCTTCGTGCAATTTGACGGCACCGATTTTAGAACGGTGACGGGCAATCTCTTCAATCTTGGTAATCTGACCTATCAAAATGGAGTGACCGAGCTAGGATCGGAACCCCAGGGCGATGTCCCTCTGGCGATCGCTGCATCGTTCGATCGACCCGTTAACAATGCGCAAACCTTTACGTTTGACTTCAACAACACGGTCGTGCCAAACGAGACTGGAGATCCTGTTATTGATGGCGACAGGCTTCGCTTTTCTTCGTCGGGTTTGTCTAGCGAGCGAATTGAAGCCCTGGACACTGAATACACGCTCGATCTATTTGGCTTCTCCACCGATGGCTCTTCTGTTATCGGACAGTTCAACTCGCCCGAAAATAGCACGGCAAACGCTAATTTATTTGGCAAAATTACCGTTGCAGAATCTCGCATCATTCCCCCGTTTCTTTGGGAAAAAATTAAAAGCAACGTTGCCCGAGTGGGGATTGGATTAGCAGAAGGATTTACAACTTCGATCAGGGCACTCAATCCCTTCTCAAATCCTCGAACTAACAAGTCTTCAGGAGAGAATTCAACTCCAGAAGAAGTCTTCAAAATCACAGAAGAAATTGCCACTCAATTTCCGGGTGGGGTATTGGGTTCTAACGAAAGAGATGTTGCCATTGGCTCGTCTATTGAAGATTTTGTGTTTGGAGATGGAGGAGCCGATCTTCTTGCGGGTTCGGTTGGCGATGACATCATTCTTGGTGTGGATGGTGACGACGAACTGTATGGGGGTAAAAATGATGACTTTCTTAATGGGAATCGAGGTAACGATTTAGTCTCGGGCGACCTCGGTGATGATTTCTTAAGAGGAGGTCGGGATAACGATACCTTGTTGGGCGGAGATGGCGATGATGTATTAGTCGGCGACAAGGGAATTGACTTGTTGACCGGAGGTTTGGGCGCAGATGTCTTTATCCTAAGAACGGATACAGGTGAAGTCACCTCCGAGCCATCTGCCGCCGATCGGATTTTAGACTTTAATGCTGCCGAAGGCGATCGAATTGGCATCACTGACGGAGTTCCCATTGAAGTCCTCAGCTTCGCTCCGGCTGACATCGATGGAAATGGAATTGAGGATACGATTATCCAATACATCGAAACGAACGAGGTCTTTGGCACGTTTGTAGATATTTTTGGCGTAGCGCTCGATGTGGCTCCAGACGTTGCTCGGAGTGCGACTTTTTCTGTGCCTATTGAAGAGCCATTATTATTGACTTGAGCCAAATCCTCTCGAAATTCCCCCTCACCTCAAAAAATAAACCCGCGCCATCCCACTTTCACTCAACCTCGTCCTCACCTTCCCCTCCGACTTCAACAACTTCAGCACAATCAGCAGCATCGACACCGGACGGTTGAGCTGGTCGGACAATTCGCCGACGGTCGCCCCATCGGGATATCGAGATAGCAGGTCGATGAGCATTTCCCCGGTGGTGGGGCCGGGTTGG
>JAXHUC010000277.1:0-1756 GCA_034189805.1 Cyanobacteriota bacterium | reverse complement strand
ATTTTCGTTAAACTCTATGGTAGCTTCGAGAGAATGGCGGCTGTTTTGCAGAACGAGAAATTTATCGATCGCGAAACTTGATGTTGAAACTTTACTACGCTCGTGCTTCCATTTATGCCCGTCCCGTTTGGTTGGCGCTGCTCGAAAAACAGCTTCCGTTTGCAGCGATCGAAGTCGATCTCGGTCGCGAGCAATTTCAACCCGACTTTCTGGCGTTAAATCCCTTCGGTCGCATTCCCGTTCTCGTCGATGGCGATTTCCGAGCGATCGAATCCCTGGCTATTCTGGATTATCTCGAAGCGCGCTATCCGGAAATCTCCCTACTGCCATCAGAAGCGATCGCGTTGGGGACGGTGCGCATGGTGCAACAGGTGACGTTCAACGAATTGTTACCTGCGGCGATCGAACTACTACTTCACGATCGCCGAGTGAAAGAGACATCGCCTGACCTAGAATACGCTCGGCTGCGGGCCACGAATGCGTTACATTTTTTAGAAAACCTGCTGGAAAACTCGCCCTATTTTGCGGGCGAACAGCTGACGCTTGCCGAGATTGTTGCTGGAACGATCGTTTACAGAATACCCGACCTGGGAATTGCGCTGACGGAATATCCGAAACTACACGTTTGGTCTGAGGGGTTGTTGTCTCGACCGACGTGGCAGCAAATCGAGCTAAGCACCCAAGAATGGGAAAGCTTCAAACGTCGTATGAAGGTCATGCCGAAGATTCGAGAACGTCGTCGCCGTCGGCGGATTCACGCTCTATCGGAGCAGTCTGCCGTGCCAGAGAAAGGTACGGACGATGGGGAAATGGGGACGTGCCCAGCTTAATTTGCAACCCAGACTCTTCACGATCGCCGAGTACGGGCAAACTGACGGGCCTGCTGTATCCAGAGGGTGACTTCCTCCGGACCCGGACAGAGTTCCCGACAGAGGTCTTTACGTTGGAGAGTTGCCACTTGAAAGCGGCGAATTTGGGGGTGGAGTTGCCCGACGGAGAGTTCGGCCAACCGATCGACCGATCCGACACCGCAGTGCAGCAACAAACCGCAATACTGAAGACCGACATTGGGCAGGCGCGCTAAATCCGCGAGGGCAACCCATTTTTTGACCTGCGTTACTCGTACCCGCAATCGTACCGCTAAGGCCTCCTGTCGGGCGGGTCTGTCGATTTGCCGCAACAGCTCCATGGTGGTGGGAATCCCGCAGGCAATGAGTTTTTGAGTATCTTCGCGACTCAATCCCGGTAATTGTTCGATCGGCCAATCTTTCGAGTGGGGTCGATCGGATTTCGTGGGGCGTTTTGTAGAGCGTTTTTTGGGGCGAGTGACAGACATCGATGCTTCCTCCGTCGATCGGGCGATCGAAACGCAAAATTAAGATTTCCAATTTTTTCAGTATGGCGCACCCGTTCGGCAGTTACAATCTGGTGGTGTTTGGCTCGCAGACATCCTCGAGCCGCATTCGGGCAATTGAGATTGAGAATTTTAGGGGAATTTTAGATTGAGATGAACGCTAAAATTCGCAACCGAAGAAACGGGTTCTCGCATTACGGGTTCTCGAATACAACGAAGCTTCGTTCTCACTCAAGGGAAAAGCCCGATCGCAGAAAATTTCGAGAAGATCGAGGGGTGCTCTGGCAAATAGTTTTGTCGAATTTGTCGCAAAGTCCCAGAGCAATATTCAAACTTGCTTGATGGATATCGTCTCTCAGTTCTGCGCGTTGAAATCTAAAATTCAGCCATCTGACATCCAAC
>JAXHUC010000276.1:0-1806 GCA_034189805.1 Cyanobacteriota bacterium | reverse complement strand
AATTGGTGGGCTGTTTTAAAGACATGGATGAAGCAGAGGTTAAAGGAATTTCCTCACCTTCGAGATTGTGTAGATGCCGCCTTCAAAATATGTCCTAACGTATTTGCGTAGTGCTATATCGACGATTTCCACTCTCTGTTGCAACAACGGCAGGGGATATTCCACCACCGCATAATCGATATCGGGAAACGCCGATTTCTGCTCCTGCTCGTACTGTTTCGCCTCGCCGGGGTCGATGGTATACTCCCGTTTGAAGGTTTTGAAATCCAGCTTTTGCGGCGGCTTGCCATCGTTAAAATGAATCGTCACTTGCTTTTCGGTGCCGTAGCGCAACACCGTCAGCAGCGCCGTACAGGGATTGACATCGCTTGGTAACAGCTTTTCCCCCAACAGGGCGTTGAGAAACGTACTTTTGCCCCGTTTCATATCCCCGAGAACCAGCAATCGAAACCGCCCTTGCCGCAGATTCTCGCTGGCCACGGTCATATCTTCGATTTCCCGTTGAACTTCCAGGGAACCCGATTCGGCATTGTTGCCGGATTCGGCGAGAGTTTTGGCAATATCGCTCAAACAACTGGCCGCTTGGCCCCGGACTTTTGCAACTTGCTCTAAGTCCCCTAAAAAGCTTGCAGATTTCACGATTTTATGCTTAATGCGAGACGGACGCGCTTATCATATCTACCGATCTCTATTTTCTCACGATCTCTCAACCAGTTTGTCAATTGTCCGCCCTCGATCGCCCGTAAAATACAGATAGCGCCGACCAGCTAACTCAAACAATGCGAATTCTGCTCGTGGATGATGAAGTCGAACTCACCGAACCTCTGAGTCGGGTTCTGACACGGGAGGGGTACGAGGTGGATGTTGCCCACGATGGCTGGGAAGGAAGCCAACTCGCAGCACGAGGAGGCTACCATCTATTCGTCCTCGATTGGATGCTGCCCCACCTGAGCGGATTGGAGATTTGCCAGCAGGTGCGATCGCGCGCAGATTTGACCCCAGTGCTGTTTCTCACCGCTAAAGATACTCTAGACGATCGGGTGATCGGACTCGATGCCGGGGCTGACGATTACCTAGTCAAACCCTTTGAACTGCGGGAGTTGCTGGCGCGAGTGCGGGCGCTGCTGCGGCGATCGCGCTTGGAAGAAGAAGTCTTCTCGAACCCAACCGAACCGAAATGCGATCGCCTGCAAGTTGCCGATCTCGAACTCGACTGCGAAAATCAGGTCGCCTGTCGCCGAGGACGCACGATCGAACTTTCCCAAAAAGAAAGCCAACTCCTCGAACATTTCATGCGCTATCCCGGTCAGCTTCTCACCCACACCGAAATTTACCAGCACTTGTGGGCATCGGCAACACCGCCGAACAGCAACGTTCTTCCCGCGCTCATTCGCCTGTTACGCCGCAAGTTATCGTTACCCGAAGAACCGGATCTGATTCATACGGTATACGGTAAGGGATATCGTTTCGGAAATTAGTGCCGTGACATGCAATGAAAAATTAAAAATGCAAAATGGGGTGTCGAGTGTGAGAAACGTCAAATACCCACTCTCTTCTCTTGTCACCCCTCTCTGCGTCTGGAGCGTCTGCGCGTCATCTACAGCGCCCCCAGCACCAACACCCGCCTGCATTACTAACACAGCAGTTGCACTAACCTGGATTATGCACGAGGAAATGCGCTCGCGAGAAGAAAAAGAGCCGGAAATGTAATAGAATCAGGCTCTGACAAAGATTTTTCAGCTCCATTGTGCCATGACAGGGTGTGCAATTCCATTAAAGTTTGATTTTTATCGACAGCGATCGTTG
>JAXHUC010000275.1:0-1808 GCA_034189805.1 Cyanobacteriota bacterium | reverse complement strand
GTTCCCGAACTGGATGGTGAGATTGAGATACTGAATCATCACGCCAAATCTCGCTACAACGGCAGGGTTTACTCTGAAGCTCGCAGGATAGAGGCCTCATCGGAAATCGTCGATTACCTACGTGCCCAATCAGAAAGCCCCTACGCAATCGTTCTTGGAGACTTCAACGACAATCCGGGGGATGCCTCAGTAAATACCCTTGAGCTTGGCTATCGTGCGGACCGCAATTACGAAAACAACCCCGGATCCTTCCTGGTCAATCTTGCAGAACCTTTGCTGATAGAAGACATCGTCAGCTATGGACTCAATTCTCGGAATGACAAAAATGGGGCTGTTGACCCCATCATTATCGGCAGTAGAGATGACAATTATCTGAATTACAGCGACGAGCATGAAGTTACCAAAGCCCTTTACGATCAAATTTTAGTCACCCCGAACCTTGCCACCTCATCGCATCTCTCACGAATGGAGCTGATCAAGGATAGTGTGCTGTCACGGGCAATAGCGACACCCGAGCATCGGACCACGCACCCATTTATGTCGACCTATTTGATATCGAGGGGAATTCCGATCGCCTAAAGATCACCGGGCTACTTCCCGACCCGACAGGTAGCGATCACAACCGTGAGCAAATTCAGATCACATCCGATTTGGGGTACCGCTTCGATGATTCGGTAACGCTGAGAGATGAGGCCGGAAACCGTTACGAGCTTCAGCTTCAGATTGCCAGCGGAACAAGTCAAAGCATCGTCCCAACATCGACACGATTCTCACTGAACAACGACGGCGATCGCGTTGACCTGCTTATCGGTGAGGAAGTTATCGATACGTTTAATTATCAATTATCAGATGAAGGGAGGTGGATTACCAGAAACCATCAATAGTTGTCCAAAGGGTTTGGAAACCCAGCACACAAGGAAAATGACTTAAATCGATTGGAAACGGAACTCCAACCATGAAGAAAATACTGATTCCTTTATTTTTGGCGCTTGCCACGCTGTGCAGCGCTTTTGCTCACGCAATTTCATTGAACGATATGCAGTCTTGGAACCCAGACAAACTCTACAAACGTGGAGAACTGGTCAAGATTCGCTATGACATGTACATGAGCGTGCTCCCAACGAGGGGTGATCACCCCGAGCATCACCCCATCCGTTGGCGCAAGATCCAGTACGATAGATTCCGAAACTTTGAACCAAAGCGTCTCTACTTCCTCGGAAAGGTCGTCGAGCATGAGGGCCAGTACTATATTTCGCGGGGAATCAATGTCCCTTCAGGTTCTGACAGCCTCGAACGAACCCATCGATGGTTAGAGTTCACTCATCCTGGCTTGTTTTATGACATTCCAGATTATGATCAAGGCTCCGATCAGATGGATACGTTGGTGGGTATCGATAACAACCACAATGGCATTCGAGATGACTACGAAGAGGCCATTATCTTCGGCGGACTACCGGAATCGATGAAGCCCTACGCCCTGGCTGCCGGCAAGGCCTATGGTGAATTGATGGAATCGGCGACAGACGACTTCCTGGCCACACCAGCTAGCGCGCGCACTGTCCTTGAGAGACTGATGATCGCAGAAGCCTGCAAACGTGAAATGCAAGAACTCCACCAGGGCAAAACATGGCAGGAGACCTCGTATTTCAACACCCTCGATCGTATTGAAGCGAAATATAAACTTCAGAATATGCTGGTCAAAGTCATGGATGACCAAGAAGTCCCCTACCCCGAAGACGCTACGTGCAATGCGCTTTCCGCTCTCTAAAAAGGATTTTGGATATGTTTATGAAGCGAGTTTTTGCGGC
>JAXHUC010000274.1:0-1811 GCA_034189805.1 Cyanobacteriota bacterium | reverse complement strand
GAAAGATATCGAACTGTCCGATACTCCAGAAATTCCCCACATAATTGTCTACACTCAGGCAGACAAAAAAACGGAGACAATTCACGCGCGTTGGGCGATCGATGCTATGGGTCGCCGTCGATTTCTCCAGAAAAAACTCGGTTTGGCCCAACCCAATAACCCCAAATATAGTGCGGCGTGGTTTCGGATCGAAGGTCGGGTGGATGTTAGCGATTTCGTTCCTAGAAGCGAGAAACAATGGCACGATCGGGTTCCGGGTAACAAACGCTACTACTCCACCAATCACCTCTGCGGCGAGGGATATTGGGTGTGGCTGATTCCTCTATCTTCGGGATATACCAGTATCGGCATCGTCGCCGATGAAGACGTTCATCCGTTTAGCTCTTACCATACCGACGATCGCGCCAGGGAGTGGTTGGAAAAACACGAACCCACCTTAGCCGCTTGCATTCAAGGGAAGCCGTCGGCCGACTTTAAGAAAATGCCTCGATACAGTTACTCTTCAAAGCAGGTATTTTCGATCGATCGCTGGGCTTGCGTGGGGGAAGCAGGAGTTTTCACCGATCCGTTCCATTCCTCGGGAAACGATCTCATCGCGATCGCCAATTGTTTCACCACAGAAGCGATCGAACGAGATCGAAAGGATCGGCTAACTGAGGAGGCGATCGATGAGATGAATCGCTTTTTCTTAACCTACCGCGATCGGACGACCGATCGGATTCAAAGCTACTATCGCTGTTTTACGAATGAAACGGTTATGGTTCTCAAATATATCTGGGATATCATGACTGCTTGGGCTTTTAACTCGCCCTTGATGTTTAATTCGCTCTTGCTCGACTCTCAAAAAAGAGCCATACGCGATCGATATTACGATCGCTTCTTGGCGCTAGATAATTGCGTCGATCGGTTATTCCTAGATTGGGCGGCAAAGCCGGGGGGACGAGTGACCTACGACTATATCGACTATACGAAAATTGACTTCATGAACCAACATCGAGGGCGCAATTTTTCTTTAAAAACCACCGATCTAGAACTCATTGAAAGCCAGATCGCCAATTTGGAAGTATTTGAAGAACTCGCCCAAGCTATCTTCCGGGTCGCTGTCGCCGATACCATGCCCGAACAACTTCCCAAACTCTCTTCAACGCCATGGTTGAATGCCGAGGCGATAAGTTTGCATCCCGAACGTTGGCAGGCTGACGGTCTATTTTCCCCATCAACCCCACCGCGCAGCTTAGAGCGGGTCATCGAATCCTTAAGTCAAATTCTGCAACTTGAACAACCGATTGTTGAGAACGTATACCGCCCAAAAGAAAGCAATCGAGGTTGGGCAAGTTCTCCCTTTTCTCGGACTCATTTAAAGGTTCCTATGGGTTGAAAAAATTAAGGAATGCGAACTAAGCTTGAAGTTTACTTTGTTTAGACTTACCTTACGAATATCGTCAGGATTTAGAGTCAATTTCAGATACGGCTAGAGTAATAATGTGTAGGGGCGGGTATGAAATTACAATGTTCGGCAAGCTTTCCCAAATATGACTAAGCCCGCTCTGACATTGTTTTAGTTTGTTCCCGATACCTGAATGCTTACCGAATATCTACCATGAGCCATTACGTTCGTCAGATTGAGATTACAGCTTTATGCTAAGTCGTTATACTAGAAATCTAAGTGTCAAATCTAAACTCTTAACCATTCTCCTCGGAGTTAGTTTGGGTGCGACTTTACTCGTCAGCATCCTCAGTTGGGAAAGATCGAGAGCGAACCTTCGAGATACAATCAAAAATTCGTTAACGAGTATTCGCGCCTCCAATGC
>JAXHUC010000273.1:0-1834 GCA_034189805.1 Cyanobacteriota bacterium | reverse complement strand
CGTGGTTACCGGATTGTTGGGAATTGTGATCGAGCTTTTGACCACAGACGCTCGCGAAACGGCCCGTACCGAAACCCAGCGAGAAATGCAAATGGCACTCGAATACATCAGTACCGATTTGCGAGAAGCGGTGTACGTTTACGACGGTGCTTGTCTGGCTGGCGTGGATGCGACCAATGCAGACGGAGATGTGGTTGCCGAAGGGACGAGGTGCGCGGGACTTGATGACCAACTCGTCGGAACCCCCAATGGAGGAACCCCGGTTATCGCTTTTTGGAAGTTAGAACCCCTTCCTGAAGGTCTCTGTGGTAATGGTGGCACGGCAAACGTTCCTTGCTTGGCCGGTCGCAGCTATACGCTCGTCGTCTACTACCTGGTAGAAAAACAAGATGGTGGTCCCTGGAAAGGAATGGCTCGGATCGTACGTTACGAGCTACCAACCTATAACGCTCAGGGCGCTCTAGTCAATACGATCGACCCTGACGATCCCGATGTGGGAGGTTTTCTTAGCTGGCCGGGAACTCAGGCACCTCCGGCAGGAAATTCAGCCACTTTAGTGGATTTTGTCGATAGCCGAACGTTAGGCGAACTTGAAGAGGAAGTGGGAGCGGGTGCGACCGTCTCCTGTCCCGATTTGTACGCGCTCACCCCAGATGAAGCAACACTCGCAAAAACCGGGTATGGCGACGTTCGCAATTTTTATGCCTGCGTCAAGGTCGATGAGAGTTTGTTACCTCGAGATGCCGGTGAAGACACGCCAGACAGTGCGTTTAACCAGAAAGTGATTCTATTTGTGCGAGGTAACGCGAAAGGGAAACCGGGTATCGACACGGCCAACGAAGGATTTATGCCCGCGATCGCCACGCAAGTCCTCAACCGAGGTGTGAAGGACAAGAAACCCAGATAATATTAGTTTGCAACAGTTCGTGCTAAACCGCATGACATGGAGGATGAATGAAAATGTACCCGTTACGGCGTTCTCAACGATCGAATTCTGGTTTTACTTTAATTGAAGCCTTAGTGGTCATTATTATGGCAGGCGTGCTAAGTGCGATCGCCGCTCCGGGCTGGCTCACCTTTATGAACCGACAGCGCGTCAATGCCGCCCAAGACCAGGCCCTGCAATCCCTACGACTGGCTCAGGCAAAAGCCATGCGAGAAAATCGAGATTGGGAAGCGAGCTTTAGAGAAGACAATGGTGTTGTGCAATGGTCTGTCCACGATATGAGTGAAGGAACGGTAATCTGGCAGAACTTAACAGAAGATCCCGATCGCATCAAAATCGATGCTGACACTTCAAATCTGAACGTAGGATGCGATGAGGGAGACTACTGCGCTCAGTTTGACGATCGAGGTTCCCTCAAAGACGACAATGGTAATTTCCCTTACAACGATAGCGTTATCGGTCAAATTACATTTACCACTTCTGATGTTGACAACGGACCGAAGCGCTGTGCGATCGTAGCGACGCTGCTCGGCTCTCTCCAGACCGGTAAAGACGAAAACTGCGGTTAAAGCTAATCCGCACTCCCAGCCAGCTTTTGCCCCAAGCGAGGTTCCGTCCCGTCGAGCAGTCGTTGGATATTGGCTCGATGGCGGAAAATAATATACGCTGCTGCTGCTACTCCAAACAAGCAATAAGCTAACGGCTGGTGGGTGAGAATCGCCAACGCCAAAACCCCGATCGCCGCGAGCATCGAACCTAGGGACACGATTCGAGAAATCGCCAAAACCAGGGCAAAAATCCCCAGCGCACCCAGTCCCACGGGCCACGCCATCGCCAGCAAAACTCCCAAAGCACTGGCAACGGATTTTCCTCCTCGGGTTAAATTCG
>JAXHUC010000272.1:0-1905 GCA_034189805.1 Cyanobacteriota bacterium | reverse complement strand
CATTACCGGCTTTACCCCATCCCACGCGCGATCGCCTCGTTCGTTCCCTCGGGTCGTTACGCAGCGCCCTAATTACCTCTCTGGGACTCTGTTTGCTGTTGCGGGCGAACGAACCGACGACGATGGCCATTGCCGGGTGTTTAGCAATTGCGAGTAAATTTCTGTTTCGCATTCGCGGCAAGCACTTCTTCAATCCCGCCAACTTCGGTATCATCGCCGCCCTGTTACTCACCTCCGATGCGTGGGTTTCTCCCGGACAGTGGGGAACCGATTGGTGGTACTTGCTGCTGTTTGCCGGGACGGGGGGAATGGTGCTGCAAAAGGTAGGACGCTGGGATACGTCCGCCGCGTTTTTTATCGCCTACGCCGGACTCGAAGCCATCCGTAACATCCGGCTGGGGCAAGGTTGGGACATTTGGGCGCATCACCTCACCAGCGGTTCTCTGTTGCTATTTGCCCTGTTCATGCTCACCGATCCGCGATCGATTCCCAACGCCCGAATCGCCCGTTTGTTGTGGGCGGTTGCCATTGCCGGACTCGCCTTTATCTTCGGACACCAACTCTACCTTTCGACGGCAATCTTCTGGGCGCTATTCCTCCTCTCGCCGATGACGATCGTTTTAGATTCGGTTTGGTCGGCCCCGCGCTTTTCTTGGCAGACGATTCGTCAACCGTTTGGGGAATTTGCCAACCGTTAACGACCCTCATCCCCCCAAATCTCTATCGAACAAAAGGATTCTTAATGATGCAAATTATCCGTCGAGTTGCGATCGCCCTAATTATCGCCCTAGGCGCGATTTTATGGCTGGCCTCCCCGGCACTGGCGTTTTGCGGCTTCTACGTTTCCCAAGCCAATAGCGATCTTTACAACCAAGCTTCCCAGGTGATTATTGCCCGAGATGGCGATCGCACCGTCCTGACGATGGCGAACGACTATCAAGGGGACGTACAAAACTTTGCCCTGGTGGTTCCCGTTCCCGTCTTACTCACCGAAGAACAAGTGCGCGTCGGCGACCCCACTATTCTCGAACGTCTCGATACCTTTAGCGCGCCGCGATTGGTGGAATATTTCGATCGAAACCCTTGTTCTACTATCCCAGAGATCGGAGATGCTGCCATCTCAACGATGGGTCGAAGCAGCCTTCCACCGGGAAGTCCCAGCGACGAAGCCCTCGGCGTTACCGTCGAATCTCGCTTCAGCGTCGGCGAATACGATATCGTCATTCTCAGCGCCACCGAATCGAGCGGATTGGAAACCTGGCTCGATCGCAACGGCTATCAAATTCCCCCCCAAGCCAGCCAACTCTTACAACCTTACATTCGCCAAGACATGAAGTTTTTCGTGGCGAAGGTGAATTTAGAGGAGTTCAACGCCAGCGAGTATCAATCCCTGCGGCCGTTGATGATGGCTTTCGAGTCGCCCAAGTTCATGCTTCCGATTCGCTTGGGAACGATGAACGCCCAACAGGAGCAAGATTTAATCGTCTATTTACTCTCCCCCAAAGGTCAAATCGAACTGACGAATTATCGCATGGCACAAATTCCCTCCGATGAAGAGATTCCCGAATTTGTCGAGGAAGAATTCGGCGAGTTCTATAAGGCAATGTTCCAAACCAGCTACGAGCGCGAACAAAAAAAAGTGGCCTTTCTCGAATACGCTTGGGATATGGGATGGTGCGACCCCTGCGCCGCCAATCCCCTGTCGCGGGAGGAACTGCAAAAAGCTGGGGTATTTTGGCTAGAGGGTGCCTCAAATCCCAACTCTCGATTGAATCCCAACGCCAATAACGTCTTTATCACCCGCCTCCACGTCCGCTACACCCGCGACAAATTCCCCGAAGATTTACAGTTCCAAGAAACGGGAAACCGCCAGAATTTCCAAGGACGTTACATCATTCGCCATCC
>JAXHUC010000271.1:0-1926 GCA_034189805.1 Cyanobacteriota bacterium | reverse complement strand
AACTAGAAAAAGACCATAACTGGAAGTCCGATCCCGGAAATCGGATTTTTGTTGCCGGACGGGGGGCTTTGCGCTTCGACGTTCCCCACGATTGGCACTTTGAACCCGATGAAAAATCCTTCCGGTTTCTCGACAAAAAGCCACCCGACGATAATATTCGCCTCGAAGCCTCGTTTAACTTACTTCCCCCGGCCGACTGGCGGGAATTTCCCCTCGCCCCCCTGCTGCGCAAAATTCTCAAAGACGAAGAACGCAACGTCACCGATCGGGGAAAAATCGAGCATTTCAAACGCCAAACCGCCCGTTTCGTCTGGACTCAGATCGAATTTATCGATCCCGTCGAAGACCGACCCGCCTACTCGAGAATCGCGATCGGTCTGGGATCGGGAGTTCAATGTCTAATTACGATGGACTACTGGGTGGACGATAGCGAAATCGCCGTTCCCGTGTGGGACACTGCCATGAACACCACCGTCTTAGGTCTGTTCATCCGCGATCCGCGTACGGGATTTGCCTTTCCCGATTAGGCGATCGGGGGAGGGGAAGAGGGACGCGGAGACGCGGGGCGCTGTAGGGGCAAAGCATTTGAGCGAATAATTTTCGGTCAAACGATATCTGAAATATCCAAATGCTTCGCCCTCTTCACTGCTTTAAACCGCACATTCCGCAGGTAGGTCAGCAAATGAGATAATATTTCTGGCAAGGTGCTCCGAGGAACTGTAGGATTTTCCGCCGTTGGGGGGTCAAGTTGGAGATGTGCCTTTGACCCTGAATCCAGACGAGATGTATCGCCTGAAAACATTGGAAAACCCAGCGTAGCGTGGGAGTTCGCGTCGGACGATGGCGTTGGTCGGGTACAGTAGAGTTGACCTGAGCTAACGCAGTCCGCAACTGCCGTTGAGCTAGAGTATACACCATCAGCGAGAGTCCCATGATGGTGGCTAAGGCGGCAATGCGTTGTGGGGTTTTGAGAAAGACACTGGATGTAAAAAACAGCGGGTCTTTGAGAAGACCAAAGCCCCTTTCGGGGGCTTGTTGACCTTTGTAGTCATTGAAAACGCTCTGTGGAGTCACATCTGGGTCATCGACGACATTGGTCGCGAGAATAAAGCGACCGGCTCGACGTTGAGCTTGTTCGATAGCGACCGGGTCGGAAACCACAATCGCCTCGATGCGATAAGTGAGCTTTGGCTGAACTCCTTTGGGGGGTCGTCCCGGTTTGTTGTAGTGGCGATGCTCGACCACCTCGATATCGGCGCACATCCAACTCGAATACTCTGTAGGCATCCATGGCGATGGCACTAAACAGTTGAGCGTTTCCGTAATCCCAAATTTTATCGAGTAGTCTCCCGAGATAGTCATCATTGAGATGTGATGCTTTTATCCCTTCCCCTAACAGGTGCTCTGTCGCCTTTCCCTCGAAAAACCCTTCGTATAGGTAAAGCGGCGCGCTGACAAAGCCTAATCCATTGAGAATCATCGCTTTGACTCCCAACCCCGGACTGACAATTTGTTGAGGGTGAGTCCCTAAACAACCATTGACTCGTTCGACCAGACCCATCTGGTCTATTATTCCTGCTATGATACCGAGGTGGTCTAGATCTTCGACCTTCATTGACCCGATCGCCTCAAAAAACTCTTCCCACTAAATTATCCGGTTTTGTGACCTAACCTGCGGAATGTGCGCAGAGATCGAGGACGGCGTGGAATAGATGCGGGCGGGACGAATTCGAGTGCGTTCGATCTCGAATGAAGATCGCCGTGTAATGTATGTTTGTTTTGGGTGCAATGCGATCGATCGCCACCTGTCTTTTTCTCCGAGTTCTTAGCTATGCAGAGGTTTTCATCGGTTTGGGTTGTACGCTCGAGGCATCTATCGATCGCTCGAAAGCTGCTACCGCTGTGGCGACCCCATCCTCAGCTTGA
>JAXHUC010000270.1:0-2025 GCA_034189805.1 Cyanobacteriota bacterium | reverse complement strand
GCCCGTTTGGAGAGTTACGATAAATCGTTAGATGGCGGAATTTGTCGCATTCTAATCAGCGAAGAAACCCGTAATTCCACTCAAGGATTTGCGACAAAGTTTATCGGTTGCGTTCAACTCAAGGGAAAACACCAAGACACGAAAGTTTATCAAGTCTTACTTGACTAAAGCTTAAGGGCGATGTAAACATGAAAGTAGGTTATTTTTAGGAATGCTGTGCTAAGTTGTAATTTCTGCAAGATTTGCACATCATTAACAATCAGGTCAGAGTGCATCAGGGTCTAAGAGATATTTCAATCGCCAAACGACTCGATCGCGCCAAACTATCAAACACATAAAGCGTATGAACCTCAAAGCATTTAAATGGGCTGTGGGCGCTCTGACACTCAATTTAGTAGCATTGAGCGTCTCGCCGGCACTCGCAGGATTTACTCCCCCCTCCGGCTTGGGCGCACCTCCGACAACTGGAGGGGGCGTTCGTTCTGGCAGTTGCTCCCCCGCAGATGCAATGGCCCAGCCCGGTCTTTCCTCTCTCGTCCCCGCCGTCAGTCCCGAGGGTGACTGGAGCGTGACGACCCGAGAACATCCCGATTTCTTCGTGTACGTCCCGGCCGTCGCTGCGGAATCTGCCGAACTCGTCGTTGCGGAATTCGTCGTCCGCGATAACGAGTGGAACGAAATTTACCGCAGCTCCGTCGAACTACCCGAAGAGGCAGGCATCGTCAAAATTAGTCTTCCCGAAACCGAGAAAGGGTTGGAAGTCGGCACTCAATACCGCTGGCATTTCGCCCTCAACTGCGCGGCAAACGAGCGCGGGATTTCTAACGAAATCGCCGTGGAAGGCTGGACGCAACGAGTAGAAGCGAGCGAATTCGCACCGAGTTTAGTCTCCGAACTCGACACCACCACCGATCGCGATCTCGCCGAACTGTACGCCGATCGCGGTATCTGGCACGAAGCCGTTTCCACCCTGGCTCAGTTGCGCGCTGCAAATCCCGATGATGCAACTTTAGCGACCCAGTGGAACGAACTGCTCGAAACTGCCGGACTCTCGCATTTGGTGGAATTGCCCTTACTGACGAGCGCTTCCGAATTTTAAGGCTGCGATACCGTTAGCGTAGACCTCGAACGCACGATCGGAGTTTTACCTCAATTTTTGGTGACTCCACTTTTTCGGGGATTTTATTAACGTATTTAAATAATGGTATCGGTCAACTTTAGTCTCCTGAAGTGACTTTTCCTCTAGGAAGAAGTCGCTCCGGGAGATTTGTATATTTTCCGTAATTTCAACAATAGACAAAATCAGTGTTGAGTTAGTAAATAATAAACAATGAATCCATTGCGCTCCTAGTGAATCTTCCGATCCGTTGCTAAATGCTGGCGTTACAGATGATGGGAAATAGGAAACTCCAAACCTTTCCGAAGCGATCGCCAATTTGGGGAAACCAGGACAGATTTAAAGATTCGATTGCCACTTGGGTCGGGTGAGTCTACTCTCTACAACAGATATCACAGGATCGATTCCCGTTCGATATCGCCACTGACTCCGATGTCACCCGATCGCAGTGTCGCAAAAGCGCGCCTAGAATATGAAAATCTCCATTTCAGCTTTCAAACGCCTCAGTACTCCAATGTGGAAATTCGATCGTTCTTGGATGCGGCAAGCAGTTGTACCAGCGGCGATCGTTCTGAATTTTCCCCAAAGTGCGATCGCCCAAATCCTCCCAGACCAGACGCTACCCAACAATTCCACCGTGGAAATCGAAGGAACCCTGCAACGAATCACAGGAGGAACCGAAGCAGGCAGTAACCTATTCCATAGTTTTCAACAATTCAACCTCGAAACTGGCGGCACGGCCTATTTCGACAACGCCCTGACCATCGACAACATCATCACCCGTGTCACCGGAGGAGAACTCTCCAACATCGACGGCTTAATTCGCGCCAACGGCAGCGCCAACTTATTCTTACTCAACCCCAACGGTATCGTCTTCGGGCCCAACGCCCGACTCGACATCGGCGGTT